>NZ_JBEXSH010000580.1:0-5806 GCF_040613555.1 Streptomyces sp. NPDC006265 | reverse complement strand
GGAGGAGGCCGCGGCCACCACCGCCCCGCTCGGCGCGTTGGCGCTGGGGGCCGCGGGCGGGTGGCTGGGGTGTCTCGTGGTGGTGGGAGAGGCCGGGGAGGGGTTCGCCGCCGAGCAGCGGGAGTTCCTGGAGCGGTACGCCGAGGCCGTCGCCGAGCGGCTGCGCGGCGAGGCCGACCGGTCGGCGCCCTCACCGCTGCTGGATTCGGCCCTGCGCGCCATGGGGGTCGGATCCTTCGCCCTGTCGCCCGGAACCGGGCTGGTCGAGACGGATCCGGCCCTGCTCGAACTCGTCGGCATCCCCGAGGGCGGTTTCGACGGCAAGACCGACACCCTGCTCTCCTGCAGCGTCCCGGAGGACGTCCCCGCGCTGATGTCGGTCATCGAGCCGTCCGCCCAGACCCCGGGCCGCCGTGAGCTGGAGTTCCGGATCCGCAGGCCGACCGGTGAACTGTGCTGGCTGCGGCTGAGCTGCCGTGTGCTGAAGGGGCCGGACGGCGCCCCGGAGCGGGTGCTGGGCGTGGTGAGCGCGGCGCCGGTGCTGCGCCGCAGCGCCAGCGACGTCGCCCGGATCCAGTGGCTGACGGCCGCCCTCGACGACGCCACGACCGTGCGGGACGTCAGCCGTGTGGTGGTCGCAGCGCTGCGCGAGCCGCTGGGTGCCGACCGGGTGGCGCTCGCCGAACTGCTGGAGGACCGGCTGGCGGTCACCGTGCTCGATCCGCCGGGTGCCGGTGCCTGGCCGGAGCTGTGGCGTCGCGAGTGGCGCTCGGAGTGGCCCGACGCGCCGGTCACCGCCCTGCCCACGCTCCAGGCGGCGCTGCGCGACGGGCGGATGAGCCTGTGGCCGGCGGGTTCCGTGCTGGAACCGGGGCTCGCGGGAATCGGCCCCGGCGGGCTGGCAGTGCTGCCGCTGCCGGCCAAGAGCGGGGTGGCGGGGGTGTGCCTGATCGGCTGGGGCACCTCGCACGAGTTCGCCCCCGAGGAGCGGGCCCTGCTGACCGCGACCGCGGGGCTCGTCGGGCAGGCCCTGAAACGCGCGCACGCCTACGACGCCGAGCAGGAACTCGCGACGATGCTCCAGCGCAGCCTGCTGCCGCGCCGGCTCCCCCGGCTGCCCGGGGGCACCGCGGTCGCCCGCTATCTGCCCGCCCGGCGCGGGCTCCAGGTGGGCGGCGACTGGTACGACGTGATCGCGCTGTCGGAGAGCAAGGTGGCCCTGGTCATCGGGGACGTGCAGGGGCACAGCGCCGGGGCGGCGACCATCATGGGCCAGATGCGTACGGCGGTCCGGGCCTACGCCGTGGAGGGGCATCCGCCGGACGTGGTCGTCGCGCACGCCAACCGGCTGCTCGTCGGCATGGAGACGGACCTGTTCGCCACCTGCGGCTACGTCGAGCTGGACATGGAGGAGGGCAACGCGCTGTTCGTACGGGCCGGGCATCTGGCCCCGCTCGTACGGCATCCCGACGGCAGCACGGCGGAGATCGCTGTCGAGGGCGGGCTCCCCCTGGGCGTCCTCGCGGACGCGGAGTTCCCGCTGACGGCACTGGCACTCGCCCCGGGCTCGGTGCTCGCGCTGGTGACGGACGGACTGGTCGAGTCGGCGGATCTGCAGGTGGACGAGGGCATGCGGCTCGTACGCCAGGCGCTCGCCGCGGCCGATCCCGCCGACCCGGGGAGGATGGCCGACGAACTGCTCGGCGAGGACGGGCGCCGTGAGGACGACGTGGCGGTGCTGCTGCTGCGCTACGACGGGATGCGGGTACGGCCGGTGCGGGCGGGCTGGGTGGTGTGGCGGCTGCCGGACGCGGTGATGCACGCCCGCCGGTTCAGTGCGCGCACGCTGCGTTCCTGGAGCATCGCGGACGAGGCCGACACCGTGCTGCTGGTGGTGTCGGAGCTGGTCACCAACGCGCTGGTGCACACACAGGGCGCGGTCCGGGTGGAGCTGACCCTGGCGGCGGACCGGCTGCGGGTGACCGTGGGCGACTCCTCGCCGCGGGCGCCGGCCAAGCCGGTGGTCGTGGACTGGGAGTCGACGGGCGGCCGCGGGCTCTTCCTGGTCGAGGCCGTGTCGGCGGCCTGGGGCTCGGTACCGGTGGGCGGCGGCAAGCAGGTGTGGAGCGAGATCGTCGTCACCCGCCCGGAAGGGGAGACGGAGCCCGGCGAGGAACCGGACGAGGAACCGGAAGCCGAGCCGGAGGAGGAGCGGAAGCCGGGCCGCGGCTGGGGTCTGGGCCGCGACCGGACCTGGGGCCTGGGCTGGAACCGGGACCGTCGCAAGGCCCGCGAGCAGGGCCAGGACCGTGACGGTGACCGTGACGGGTCAGCGGACCGCAACGACGACGGGCCCACGCTCGGGGCCGAACGACACACCCCGGACCGCGGCGAAGGCGCAAGCCGGGACCGGCTGGAAGGAGAGGACCAGGACCGGCTCGAAGGCGCCCGCGACCGCAGCGAGCGGAACCAGCACCCGCACCCCGACGGGGGTGGGGCCCCGGGCTCACCCCCACTCCGGGCCCGGGCTCCCGAGGGAGGACCCTGATGCGTGGCCTCGGCCTGCGTGGCGCCGCCGGACTGCTTGCGGTCCTCCTGGCCGTGTCCCTCGCCGGGTGTACCGACAGCGGCGGGGAGGACGAGGGCGGGCTGACCATCGGGCTGCTGCTGCCGAGCCGGGCCGTGCCCCGCTGGGAGAAGTCCGACAAGCCGCTGATCGAGAAGCGGGTGAAGGAGCTGTGCCCCGACTGCACGGTCGTGTACGCCAACGCCGAGAACGACGCGGCGAGCCAGCGGCAGCAGATGACCTCCATGATCACCCGGGGGGTCTCGGCCCTGATCCTGGACGTCGTCGACCCCAAGGCCCTGCGCTCCTCGGTCCGCGCGGCACAGCGCGGGGGCACCCCGGTCGTCGCCTACGACCGGCTCGCCGAGGGGCCGATCTCGGGTTTCGTCAGTTTCGACGGCGCCCAGGTCGGCAGGCTCCAGGGCCGAGCGCTCCTGAAGGGCATGGGTGCCAGGGCCGACGGTGGCGGTGTCGTCATGATGAACGGCGACCCGTCCAGCCCCAACGCCGCCTGGTACGAGGGCGGAGCCCGGGCCGTCCTCCAGGACGAGGTGCGGATCCTGAAGTCGTACAACACCCTGGGATGGCGCACGGAGAACGCGCACGACCACATGACCGCCGCGATCAGCGACCTCGGGCCGAGCCAGATCGACGGAGTACTCGCGGCCAACGACTCGATCGCGGCCGGTGTCATCTCGGCCCTCAAGAGCGCCGGTGTCTCGCCCCTCCCCCCGGTCACCGGGCAGGACGCCGACCTGGACGCCGTGCAGCGCATCGTCGAGGGCGAGCAGTACATGACCGTCTCCAAGCCGTTCCGGCTGGAGACCAAGGCGGCCGCCGCGATGGCCGTCGCCCTGGCCCGCGGCAACGCCATCGACTCCCTGGTCACGACGACGGTGGACAGCCCCACGACCGAGGATGTCCCGGCGGTTCTGCTCACCCCGACCGCGGTGACGCGCGAGACGATCGGCCGGACGCTCGTGCGGGACGGCGTCTACACGCTCGAGCAGATCTGTACCCCGAAGCTCCGCCCGGCCTGCGACCGGGCCGGGCTCACCCGGTGAGCGAGGTGGTCCCCGTGGCCCATCCCCCCGTACTGGCGTTGCGCGGCATCACCAAGCACTTCGGCGGCGTCCAGGCGCTCGTGGACGTCGACCTCCAGGTCCGGGCCGGGGAGGTCGTGGCCCTGGCGGGTGACAACGGAGCCGGCAAGTCCACGCTGGTCAAGGTGATCTCCGGGGTCAGCCCCGCCGACCGGGGCATCATCGAGTGGGAGGGGCGCCTGGTGCAGATCAAACGCCCGCACGACGCCCACGCCCTGGGCATCGCGACCGTCTTCCAGGACCTCGCCATGTGCGACAACCTGGACGTGGTCGGCAATCTCTTCCTCGGCCGCGAGATCGACCGGGTGGGCGTCCTCGACGAGGTCGAGATGGAGCGCCGGGCCCGCGATCTGATGCGTGCCCTGTCGATCCGCATCCCCGACGTGCGGATGCCGGTCGCCGTGCTGTCGGCCGGGCAGCGGCAGGCCGTGGCGATCTCCCGCTCGCTGATGGGCGCGCCCAAGGTGCTGCTGCTCGACGAGCCCACCGCCGCCCTGGGTGTCGAGCAGACCAGCCATCTGCTCGATTTGATCGAGGAGGTGCGCGACCGCGGGATGGCGATCATCCTCATCAGTCACAACATGGGCGACATCAAGGCCGTCGCGGACCGGGTCGCGGTGCTGCGGCTGGGCCGCAACAACGGTCTGTTCGACGTGAGCACCGTGACTCAGGAGCAGATCATCTCCTCCGTCACCGGGGCGGCGGACAACGCCGTGGCCCATCGCTCGAAGGGCGACGAGGGGGCGTGGCCGTGAGCCGCGGCGGGCCGCACAAAGGCGGCGGGCCTGCCGGGCCGGTCACCACCGGCCGCGAGCGACGCGCCACCGGCGGCTGGCAGAACAGCGTGCGGGAGTACGCCCGGGACATCCGCAGCGGTGTGCGCGACGGCGAGCGCGGGCCGCTCCTGGTCATCGCCGGGCTGATCGTGATCTGGATCGTCTTCCAGGGGCTGGACGACAAGTTCCTCTCGCCGCGCAACCTGTCCAACCTCAGCGTGGACATCGTCGGGACCGGACTGGTCGCCGTCGGCATCGTGTTCGTGCTGCTGATCAAGGAGATCGATCTGTCGGTCGGCTCGGTCAGCGGCCTGGCGGGGGCGGCGTTCGCCGTACTGAACGTGAAGCAGGGGGCACCGGAGTGGCTGGCGGTGATCGTGGCGGTGGCCGCGGGCACGGCCGTGGGCGCCTTCCACGGGTTCTTCCACGCCTGGCTCGGCGTGCCCGCGTTCGTGGTGACGCTGGCCGGGCTGCTGATCTGGAACGGTCTGACGCTCTACCTGCTGGGGGCGAGCGGCACGATCAACATCGACGAGGAGGGCCTGGTCGCCTCCCTGACCAGCCGGCACTTCGGCAACGACCTGGCGGCGTACGCGGTCGCGGCGCTGGGCACGGGCGGGTACTTCCTGGCCGCCCGCCGCCGGCGCAGCCGCCACCGTGCGACCGGGATGCCCTACCGGCCCGGGGGCGAGATCTGGTTGCGTACCGGTCTCCTCGCGGTGGTCGCCTTCGCCGGGGCGCACACCCTCAACCGGTTCCAGGGGCTGCCGCTCGCGCTGCTGATCTTCCTGGTGGTCCTGGTCGTCTCGGACTACGTGCTGCGCCGCACCCGCTACGGGCGGCGGGTGTACGCGCTCGGCGGCGGGGTCGAGGCGGCGCGGCGGGCCGGCATCGGGGTGGAGCGGGTGCGGATCGCGATGTTCATGGTGTCGGGGACGCTGGCCGCGATCGGCGGGCTGTTCGTGGCGTCGGGGCTGACCTCGGCGAGCCCCACGACGGCGCGTGCCGCCGGTTCGGGGATGCTGCTGATCAACGCGATCGCTGCGGCCGTCATCGGCGGGACGAGCCTGTTCGGCGGGCGGGGCTCGCCCTGGTCGGTGCTGCTCGGTGTGGTGGTCATCCAGTCGATCGCCTCGGGCATGGGGCTGCTGGGGGTGCAGGACGCCGTGCAGTTCATGATCACCGGTGGGGTGCTGCTGGCCGCCGTGGCGGCCGACGCGCTGTCCCGGCGCGCTCAGGCCAGACGCGGCCGGACTTGAGCGAAGACCTGCCCGAAAATCACCTGATATACCATTTCATACGGAATGCCTAATAGATGGCAAAGATGGGTATGGGGCGGGGAGTCATGAAACGCAGCCGGC
>NZ_JBEXSH010000579.1:0-5810 GCF_040613555.1 Streptomyces sp. NPDC006265 | reverse complement strand
TGTGGTTCTCGTTGCCCGGGGAGGGGCTGAGGCAAATGTGGTACGACAACCCCCACCCGACGGGGCACGCCCCGCCGCGGGTCCCCTGTAGGGGCGGGGGGGCGTCGGCCCCCATCGCCGGGTTCCTGCCGATCGGCGAGGCGGCCGAGCTGACCAACATCGGCATCCTGCTGGCGTTCGTGGTGGTGTGCGCGGCGGTCATCGTGCTGCGCTACCGGCAGCCGGAGCTGCCGCGCACGTTCCGCACGCCGTGGATGCCGGTGGTGCCCGCGATGGGCGTCGTCTTCTCGATCTGGCTGATCACGTTCCTGCAGTGGCAGACCTGGGTGCGGTTCGCCGTGTGGTTCGTGCTGGGGCTGGCGGTCTACTTCGCCTACTCCTACCGCCGCTCCGAGCTGGCGAAGGGCGGCCCGGAGCAGCCGCGGTAGGGCTACTCCCCCATCGCCAGTCCGTCCCCGGCCGCGCCGCGGCTCAGCACGATGTCGCGGATGCGGTCGCGGACGGCCCGGACGTCGGCGCCACGGGCGAGCGCCCGGTTGAGGTTCACGACCCGGCCGGCGTCGACGTCGAACAGCTGTGGGACGAACTCCGCCTTCGTCACCTTCCAGCGCTCGCCCGGCCGGGCGGGCGGGGCGAAGGTGAAACGGCCGAGGGTGGACTGGTTGCCGCGCGGGTCCTTGGCGCCCTCGTGGTTGGTCATCTCGCCGGCGATCTGGTCGCCCATGCCGTAGATGACCCAGGTGCCGTTGACCTTCTCGTAGGCCTGCGGGACGTGTGCGTGGGTGCCGAGGATCAGGTCGATGTCGGGGCGGTCCGCGGTGCGCGCGGCGGTGAGGTTCCGGGCCAGGGCCACCTGCCGGTCGTCGGGGGCGTCCTGCCACTCGGTACCCCAGTGCAGGGAGACCACGACCACGTCGGCGCCCGCCCGGCGCGCGGCCCGGGCGTCCTCGACGATCCTGGCCTCGTCGATGAGGTTGACGGACCAGGGCTGCCCCTGCGGGAGCGGGATGCCGTTGGTGTCGTAGGTGTAGGCGAGGTGGGCGACCTTGGCCGGTCCCGATCCGAGGACGGTCGCCGTGCGTGCCTCCTCCTCGGTGCGTGCCGAGCCGGCGTGCCGGACGCCCGCGCGGTCGAGGGCGTCGAGGGTGCGGCGGATGCCGTCGGCGCCGTCGTCCAGGGTGTGGTTGGAGGCGGTGGAGCAGCCGTCGTATCCGGTGACGGCGAGTGCCTGGGCCACCTCGGGCGGGGATTTGAAGGTGGGGTAGCCGGTGTAGGCGCCGTCCGCGCCGTAGACGGTCTCCATGTGGCACAGGGCGATGTCGGCGCGGGAGACGACGGAGCGGATCCCGGCGAGCATCGGCCGGAAGTCGTAACCGGTGCCGCCGGCGTCGAAGCGGGCCCGGTCGATGATCGAGCTGTGCGGGAGGACGTCACCGGAGGCGACCAGTGTGAAGGCGCGGGGCCCGGCGGCGTCCGGGGCCGGGCGTCCGGGGCCGGGTTTGTCGTGTCCGCGGGCCTGGCAGGCGGCGCCTGCGGCGAGGACGACGGTCAGGGCCAGGGCGATCTGTCGACTGCGTGCGAGCATGCATTCACCCCACTGTGGGCGTTGTGGTCGTATTTACGCACCATCAGGAAAGAAGGCGCGCGGCGCCCCGCGTGGCTCCGACACGCTCATCAGCCCGTCCGGCACCCACATGGCCGGGCGCCCTGACCGTTCGTCGAACCGTTCGTCGACGCGATCGACCGTCCGCCGCACAGCCGGGTACGTGCCCTGTGCCCCGGGCCGCGCCCTGCGGTGGCATACGGCCATGACGGCCGGATCCACTCTCACGAACGGAACGACCGCCGAGCACGAGCTCGCCGCACTGCAGCGGGAGCACGGCCGGCCCCTCTTCGCGCTGCTGCTGCGGCTCTGCGACGGCGACCGGCAGCGCGCGGAGGACCTGGCCCAGGAGACGCTGGTGCGCGCCTGGCAGCATCCCGAGGCCCTGCGCGCCGACGACTTCGACTCCGTGCGGCCCTGGCTGATGACCGTCGCGCGGCGCCTCGCGATCGACGCCCGGCGGGCCCGCCAGGCGCGTCCGCCCGAGGTCGGCGATGCGGTGCTGGAGAACGCGCGGGTCATCTCCGACCACGCCGAGCGGGCCGCGGCGATGCTCGACGTCCGCGAGGCTGTGAAGACACTCACTCCGCAGCACCGTGAAGTCCTGGTGCTCGTGTACTTCCAGGGGGCGAGTGTGGCGGAAGCCGCGGCGACCCTCGGCATTCCGCCCGGTACCGTGAAGTCCCGCGCGTACTACGCGCTGCGCGCCCTGCGCAGGGTGCTACCGGGATACGCCGCCGACCTGCGATGAAACCAATGGGTGGGTCAAGCCTCCGTAAAGCGCCTTGCCGATGACCCCGGTTGAGTAATCGGCTGGTCTCATCCGTGTTCCGGAGGGGGGCCGTCAGCGTTCCCCGGGGCCCGGTGTCGGGCGACGCGCACGGACCGGAGGAAGGCAGGAAGGGATGCTGGACAGAGAGCAGGGGAGCACGGACGGTGCCGACGGTGAACTGACCGTCCCCATGGCGTGGTTGTACGCCGAGTACATCGCCGACGAGCTGCTGCGGACCGGCGATCTGATGCCGCCGACGTCCTTCGAGTTCCGCGCCGGGCGCGATGCCCTGGCGCTGACCATCTTCCTGTCCGACACCGACGGGGAGCTGTCCGGCATCCGGGTCGTCACCCAGCTGGAGACGTGGCTGTCGCTGACCGCGTACGACCAGCCGTGGCAGGAGTGGGTGCGCGAGCGGCTGGCCGAGCTCGCCGTGGGCGCCGCGCGGTCGGGGCGGCCCGCGCCGGACCTGGGTCTCGCGGAGGAGGCCTGGCGCTGGCTGCAGGAGACGGAGCTGCTGGCGCCCGATCTGAACGCGGTGCCGGGGGGCGCCCCGGTGGTCGGGGAGGACGAGGGGCCGAAGGTCTGGACGCCCGCCTGGCAGCTCGGACTGCCGCTGGGACACCTCGCGATCCATCTCTTTTAGATTTCTGCGGCCCCGGACCAATCCGGGGGCCGGAGGGCTCCGAATCCTTTGGTTGCGATTGTGTCACCGGCTTGAGTGATTCCGCTGCCTGGTCCGTACCGGTGGGAGCAAGGAGTAACCCCACCCGCACCCAACGGCACGAGGATTCGGCATGAGGTCCCTGGAAAGGCATCACGACGTCGCGGCCTACGCGCTCGGCGTGCTGGACGAGGCGGAGGCATTCCGCTTCGAGGACCACCTCATGGAGTGCCCTCGGTGCGCTGCAGAGGTGACGGAATTCGGCGCGACCACACGGCAGTTGATGCTGTACCGGCGGGCGACGCCACGGTTCGTGCACCCGATGGCGCAGCCAGGTCCGCGCATGCTGGACGGGCTGCTGGCCGAGGTGGCGACCCGGCGCCGGACCGGACGCAGGCGCCTGCTGTTCGCCCTGGCCGCCTCGGTCGTTTTCGCGGCGTCGGTCCCCGGCATCGCGATGATGGCCGAGGGCAGCGCCGAGGAGTCCCGGACGGTGGCGGCGACCGATGCGCGCACGGGCGTGTGGGCACAGGTCACCACCGAGGACGAGGCCTCCGGCAGCCAGGTCGAGCTGAAGGTGAAGGACGCCTCGGGTCCGCGCCCGTGCCACCTGGTGGTCGTCGGACACGACGGCACCGAGGAGACCGCGACCAGCTGGCACGGGCCCGGCCACGACCGCCCCAACACGATGATGGCCAGCTCCTCCATGCATACGGAGGACATCGCCCGCTACGAGATCCGCTCGGCGGCCGGCGAGGTCCTGTGGAGACTCCAGCCGAGCTGACCATCCGTCCGCCCCCGTCACCGGGCGCCGCCCGCGCCCCGGTGTGAGACTGCTGGGTGACGCACCCGGACAGCGCGCGAGGGCAGGCGAAGTGGCGACGGCGCAGACCGGCGACAGTCGTCTGGAGGAGTTCCTCGCCGATCCGGAGACCGCTGCGCTCGACCTGACCACCGCTGCGGCCCGCTGCACCAAGGCCCTGGGGGTCCCGCACTCCGTGGTCTACCCGGCCGAGTTCCAGCAGCGCCGGCTCGTGCCGCTCACCGACGTCACCGCGTCCCTCCTCGTCGACGACTCGCTCGCGGGCTGGACCTACCGCACCCAGTCGCTGCGCGTGACGGACTCGGAGTCGGGCGGCATGACCGCCTGGCTGCCCCTGGTGGACGGCGCGGAACGCCTCGGCGTCCTCGCCGTCGCACGCGCCCGCGCTGACGCCGGCCGTCCTGCGCAGCGGCCGGGCCCTCGCCACGCTGATCGCCATGATGATCACGTCCAGCCGGGCGTCCGAGGGCTCCTTCGTCCGGCGCACGCGCATGCACCGGATGCGGCTGCCCGCCGCGATGCTGCGGGCCTTCCTGCCGCCCGTACGATCGGCACCGCCCACGTCGTGTCCACGGCCGTACTGGAACCGGCCTACGAGATCGGCGGGGACGCCTTCGACCACTCGCTGACCGAGACGACCCTGCACGCCACGGTTCTCGACGCCATGGGCCACGACCTGGCCCCCGGGCTCACCACGGCCGTGTCGCTCGCGGCGTGCCGCAACGCCCGGCGGACCGGCGCGGACCTGCCGGAGCTGGTGCAGTGCGTCGACGACGCACCGGCGAGTGGCTCCCCGACCCGTTCTGCACGGGCTTCCTGGCCCAACTGGACCTGGCCTCGGGCGTGCTGCGGTGGACCCACTGCGGTCATCCCGCCCCGCTCGTGATCCGCGACCGGCGGCTGCTCGGCGACGCCATGCTGCGCGAGCCGGATCCGCCGATGGGCCCGCCGTCCCTGCTCGCCGGCCGGAGGCGGCCGGTGCACGAGATCGCGCTGAAGCCCGGCGACCGGGTGCTGATGTGCACCGACGGGGTGACCGAGGCGCGGGCCGAGGGCGCGGGGAGTTCGGCCTCGAGCAGTTCGCCGACTACATCATCCGGACGACGGCCTCCGGTGAGCTGGCATCCGAGACACTGCGGCGCCTCATCCACTCCATCCTCGGCTCCTCCACCAGCCGGCTGCGGGACGACGCGACCATCCTCATGTTCGAGTGGTCGCCGCCGTCCCGGTGAGGCCCGACCGTTTCACTTCAGCAGCCGGGACATCCTGCGGTCCGCGAGCGGCTTGCCGCCCGTCTGGCAGGTCGGGCAGTACTGGAGCGAGGAGTCGGCGAAGGACACCTCGCGGATGGTGTCGCCGCACACCGGGCAGGGCTCGCCGGTGCGGCCGTGGACGCGCAGTCCGCTCTTCTTCTCGGCCTTCAGCCGTCCGGCCGCCACGCCCCGGGAGCGTTCGACCGCTTCGGTGAGCGTGTCGCGCAGGGCCGCGTACAGCCGCCCGGTCTCCTCCTCGCTCAGGGACGCGGCCAGTTTGAAGGGCGACATCTTCGCCGCGTGCAGGATCTCGTCGCTGTAGGCGTTGCCCACACCCGCGATGAGGCTCTGGTCCCGCAACGCGCCCTTGAGCTGCCGCCGTTCGCCGGCCAGGAGCTCCGCGAGGCGCCGCTCGTCGAAGTCGCCGGCGAGCGGGTCCGGGCCGAGCCGGGCCACGCCCGGGACCTCCTGCGGGTCGGCCACGACGTACACCGCGAGCCGCTTCTGCGTACCGGCCTCGGTGAGGTCGAACCCGGCACCGGTCTCCAGGGCCACGCGCAGCGCGAGGGGGCCCTTGCCGGGGCGGGGCGGCCCGTCGGGCGAAGAGGTAGGCCAGCATGTGCATGCTGATCCCATCGATCCGGCAGGAGAGCTCGGCCCCGGTGACCAGCGTGACGCCCTCGGGCAGCGCGGCG
>NZ_JBEXSH010000578.1:0-5814 GCF_040613555.1 Streptomyces sp. NPDC006265 | reverse complement strand
GCCTCCCAAGACCACAACCGCGTCTTGGGAGCCGACGTCACGCACGGGCCCGAATTAACCAACAGCGTCCACGATCCCCGGACCGGGCCCCTTCGACGTGCCCGGGGCCCCTGGCCAGACCTCCCGGACCCTGCGCGAGGAGATCGAGGCCCCCTTCCCCCGGACCCGGAATAGCGCACCCGACCCGGAGGTTGACCCGGGTCACGAAGGCTTCACGCGGCGCTGTTCATCTCCGGAAGGACGAGGCGAGAACATGAAGATCGGCATCATCGGAGCGGGCAACATCGGCGGCAATCTGACCCGGCGGCTCACCGCTCTCGGTCACGACGTGGCCGTCGCCAACTCCCGGGGGCCCGAGACGCTCACGGCCCTGGCGGAGGAGACCGGCGCGACGCCCGTGACGGCCGGGGAGGCGGCGCGGGGCGCCGAGATCGTCGTCGTCACCATTCCGCTGAAGGCGGTCCCGGACCTTCCCACCGGTCTGCTCGACGGCGCGGCGGACGGCGTCGCGGTCATCGACACCGGCAACTACTACCCGCAGCAGCGCGACGGCAGGATCGCGGAGATCGAGGACGACGGCCTCACCGAGAGCCGCTGGACGGAACGCCGGATCGGCCACCCGGTCGTCAAGGCCTTCAACGGCACCTTCGCCCAGGACATCCTGGACCGACCGCTCCCCGCCGGCGACCCCGGCCGCATGGCCCTCCCGGTGGCCGGCGACGACGAGACGGCCAAGCGCACGGTACGGGCCCTGATCGACGCCCTCGGCTTCGACACCGTCGACGCGGGCAGTATCGACGACTCCTGGCGCCAGCAGCCCGGCACCCCGGTCTACGGCCTGCGCGACGGCGTCGAGGGAGTCACGAGGGCCCTGTCGGAGGCCTCCCCCGATCGCACGCCGGAGTTCCGCGGCCAGGCCGTTTCTGATGGCTCTTGAACGGTGTCGCGGAGCCAGATGACCATCGCGGTGACGGTCAGCCGGCCGCCGTGGCGGTGATCCGGTCCGCCAGTTCCGTGACGGCCGACAGGAGCCCGGCCGGTGGTCGGGCGAGGTCCAGGGCATGGGCGGTGACGGTGATGCCGGCGCGGCGGATGACGTGGTCCGTGGGCCCGTCCCGGGCGGTGGCGGCGTAGACGAGGTGGCCGTGCGGCAGGCCGAGCGCGGTGCAGTAGCCGAGCAGCTGGCCGAGGTGGTCGGTGGAGGGCGCGGCCCCGTCGAGGGTCACGTACTTCGCGTCGACGACGGAGACCGGACGGCCCGACCGGTACAGCACGATGTCCGGCCGCAGCCGCACCCGGCGGGCCTCGTCCAGCCGGTGGTGCCCCTCCTGCCCGGCGCACCGGATCCCCTGGCGGGCGAGGATGTCGCCGAGCGCCACCGTGAGGAACCGCTCGAACACGTCCGGCAGGTCGAGCAGGAAGCCGTCCGCCGAGGTGGGGCTGCCGCCGTCCGGCCGGACGGAGCGGGCGGACAGCACCAGCTCCGCGAGCCGCAGCACGCGCGTGTAGCGGGAGGTGAGGCGGTTGGGTGTCCGGTGGGGCAAGGGTGCCCCGGGGTGGAGGGGACGGACACCCGTGAGGCGGTCGGCGAGGTGGTGCAGGGCCTGGCGCGTGCGTACGGGGACGCCCGGCAGCCGGGCGGCCAGCTGCAGGGCCGTGAGCAGGACGCGGTTCTCGGCGATGTCGGGGGTGTGGTCGTCGTAGCGCACGGCGACGGGCAGCGGCAGGCCGACGCGGCGCAGTTGGTCCGCCGTGCGGATCCGGCCGCGGATCAGGGGCAGGTCCTCCTCGACCGTGCGGTAGCCGTGCAGCACTCCGCTGTCGAGCGTGCGGCGTGCGGTGCGGGCGAGCAGGTCGGCGACCGCGGGCAGGAGGTCCTCCGACTCGGCCGCGTCGACCGGCTCGGGCCGCCAGGGGTCACGAGGCGAGTAGGAGAGCAGGAACAGCAGGTCGCGCACGGGGAGTTTGGGACGCAGGTGGAGCTGGACGGTCCCGCCGGAGGGGGTGCGCAGCCGGACCAGCCCGGCCTTCTGGTTGCCCCGCAGGCGCCAGCGTCCGCCCGCCGCCGGGGTCAGCCGTACCAGTCCCGGCGCGGTGAGCAGCCCGGCGAGCTGGTCGCCGGTCAGCTCCCGGACGATGCCGGGGCCGGTCTCCGGCACGGTGAGGTCGAGGCCGGTCACGGCTCCTCCGGGCCCGGCCCGAGCGCCGCACGCAGGGCGGGCAGGCCGTACGCCTCCTCCACGTCGATCCCGGTGCCGTAGAGCTGGTCCTCCAGCAGGGGCAGGATCTGGGTGCGCCAGACCAGGTCGAGCCCCTCCGGCCGGGCGGCGGCGGGCTTCATCAAGTACGACGGCCCGACGGCGCGGTCGGCGTCCCCGAGCCGGGCGTTGAGCTCGTCCAGCAGGCGGGCGGCGGTGTCCGGCAGGCCGCGCTCGAGCAGCCAGCGGTCCAGCAGGCCCCGGACAGGCGGCTTCTCGGGCGAGAGGCGGCGGAAGGCGAACCGGCGGCGCATCGCCGCGTCGACCAGGGCGATCGACCGGTCGGCGGTGTTCATCGTGCCGACGAGGAACAGGTTGCCCGGCAGGGTGAAGGGGGCGTGCGGGCTGTACTGGGTGGTGACGGGTTCCTCGCGGTACTCCAGCAGGAAGTACAGCTCGCCGAAGACCTTCGCCAGGTTGGCCCGGTTGATCTCGTCGATGACCAGGACGTACGGGTTGGCCGGATCCTTCGCGGCGCGTTCGGCGAGCAGCCGGAACGGCCCGGGCACGACGTCGAACACCACGGAGCCGTCCTCACCCCGGACCGGGCGGAAGCCCTCGAAGAAGTCCTCGTAGGTGTACGAGGGGTGGAACTGCACGAGCTCCACCCGGTCTGGCCCGGCGAGATGCCGGGCCAGAGCGCGGGCGAGGTAGGTCTTCCCCGTGCCGGGCGGGCCGTGGAAGACCATCTGCCCCTGCTCCTGGAGCTGCTCGGCGGTCTCCCGGAGCCACTCCTGCGGCATCAGCAGCCGTGCGGCCAGCTCTTCGGTGACGGGCGGCAGTTCCAGCGGTTTGGTGACGTCGACGTCGACGAGCTCCTCGGCGACGACGTCCTCCAGGCCCGCACGCTCGGCGAGTTCGGCGGCGATGCTGCTGACGTCGTACAGCGCGGGCGGCAGCTGCAGCCGGGCCTGGACCCGCTCGGGCAGCTCCGCGCGCACGAGCGGCCGTTCGGCGGTCGCCCAGTTCACCTGCCTGCGGCGGGCGTTGTCCGGGCCGTCCGAGGTGTCGTACTCCGCGGGGCCCTGCACCGTGCCGACGTGGACCTCGTCCGGCGTCACGGTGACGACCAGGTCGCCCGGCTGCATCAGGGTGAGGAAGGCGTGCAGCTGGTACGCGGCCTGCCCGCGCACCTGCGCGCCGGCGTCCGGCATCGCCTCGGCCACGGCCCGCTGCACGTCCTGCTTGGAGGAGTCGGCGGGGATCCCCGGCATCTCGCGCCAGGACAGTGAGCAGTAGCCGCGCCGCAGCCAGTCCGGAATGACGTTGCGGCCCTCCACGTTGTATCCGCGCACCAGCCAGCCGCGCTGCTCGTGCTCGACGGCACCCCTGCGCCACCTGCGCACCCACGGGTCGTCGTAGAAGTCGACCGCTTCCCCGGTCTGTTCGCCCAGCGTCCGGCACAGCTCCAGCAGGTCGCGGTCGGCGTCGCCGCTGGGCTCGGGGAGTTCGTCGGCGAACGCTTTGACGATCTCCTGCTTGTGACTGGCGCTGGCGATCGGCTGGTAGGTCTGCGGGAAGAGCAGGAACAGCAGGACGTGGATCTGCGCCCGGCCCTTCTTGTGCCCGACCGACCGCTGGATGTCCAGGCAGGTGTCCCGGAAGGCCCAGGGGTCGTCCAGCAGCGCCTTCCGCCCGGCGTCGCCCATCCCGGCGAGCCGCTCCACCAGCAGCACCAGGATCTGGAACTGAGCCCACCGGTAGTTCAAAAACCCCTGGCCGCCGTGGAGGAAGCCCTTGAGGCCCGGCTCCAGATCCTCCGGAAGGGCCACCGGGCGGTCGGCCCAGGACAGCACCTCGCCGAGGATCTGGCGCTTCTTGGCCAGCCCGATCTGCTCGGGCACCAGCGGTGCCATGTTCACGAACAGCAGCTCGGCCGCCAGCACGACCGTCGCGTCCGGGGCGCCGTCGAGCTGGCGCCGCAGCTTGACGAGGAAGGTGTCCGAGGACTCGTCCGGCTGGTCCACGAACCGCCTGCGCAGGTCCGAGGCCGTCGCCCCGGTCCAGGCCGGAAGCTCCGCGGCGAACGCGGACTTCCCGCTCGTCAGCCCGTCGTGGAAGACCCGCCGCACGGCCGCCACGACATCGGTGCTCTCTGGCCGCCTCGCCACTGCGCCCCACCCCCTGGTGCTCGAAAAGCCCAGCTTAGGAGGAGACGACGACAGCCGTCAGGCGGTCGGCCGGGAGAGTGTCAGCACTCGATGATGTTCACCGCCAGCCCGCCCCGGGCCGTCTCCTTGTACTTCACCGACATGTCCGCGCCGGTGTCCCTCATCGTCTTGATGACCTTGTCCAGGGACACCTTGTGGGAGCCGTCGCCGCGCATCGCCATGCGGGCGGCCGTCACGGCCTTGACCGCGGCCATGCCGTTGCGCTCGATGCAGGGGATCTGGACCAGGCCGCCCACCGGGTCGCAGGTGAGGCCGAGGTTGTGCTCCATGCCGATCTCGGCGGCGTTCTCGACCTGCTCGGGCGAGCCGCCGAGGACCTCGGCCAGGGCGCCCGCGGCCATGGAGCAGGCGGAGCCGACCTCGCCCTGGCAGCCGACCTCCGCGCCGGAGATGGAGGCGTTCTCCTTGAAGAGCATGCCGATCGCGCCCGCGGCGAGCAGGAAGCGCACCACGCCCTCCTCGTCGGCGCCCGGCACGAAGTTGACGTAGTAGTGCAGGACCGCCGGGATGATGCCGGCGGCGCCGTTGGTGGGGGCGGTGACGACCCGGCCGCCGGCCGCGTTCTCCTCGTTGACCGCCATGGCGTAGAGGGTGATCCACTCCATGGCGAGGGCCAGCGGGTCTCCCTCGGAGCGCAGCTTGCGCGCGGTGTTCGCGGCCCGGCGGCGCACCTTGAGACCGCCCGGCAGGATGCCCTCCTGGGACAGTCCGCGCGCCACGCAGTCCCGCATCACCTGCCAGATCTCCAGCAGGCCCGCGCGGATCTCCCCCTCGGTGCGCCAGGCCCGCTCGTTCTCCAGCATCAGCGCGGAGATGGACAGGCCCGTCTCCTCGGTCAGGCGCAGCAGCTCGTCGCCGGTGCGGAAGGGGTACTTCAGCACGGTGTCGTCGAGCTTGATGCGGTCGGCCCCGACCGCGTCCTCGTCGACGACGAAGCCGCCGCCGACCGAGTAGTACGTCTTCGTCAGCAGCTCCGCGCCCGAGGCGTCGTACGCCCACAGGGTCATGCCGTTCGCGTGGTACGGGAGGGTCTTGCGGCGGTGCAGGACCAGGTCGTCGTCGAAGGAGAACGCGACCTCGTGCTCGCCGAGCAGGTTCAGCCGGCCGCCGGTCCTGATCGCTTCCACCCGCTCGTCCGCGCTCGACACGTCGACGGTGCGCGGCGAGTCGCCCTCCAGGCCGAGCAGCACCGCCTTGGGCGTGCCGTGGCCGTGTCCGGTCGCGCCGAGCGAGCCGTACAGCTCCGCGCGGACCTGCGCGGTCGGGGCCAGCAACTCCTCGTTGCGCAGCCGCCGGGCGAACATCCGGGCCGCCCGCATCGGGCCGACGGTGTGGGAACTGGACGGGCCGATGCCGATCGAGAACAGGTCGAAGACCGAAATGGC
>NZ_JBEXSH010000577.1:0-5828 GCF_040613555.1 Streptomyces sp. NPDC006265 | reverse complement strand
GAAGACGGTGTTGCGGTCCGGCACGGGATAGCCGGTGATGTGGGTGACCAGAGTGGCCCAGGCGACACCCGGCGCCCCGCTGCGGCACCTCGTACACACCCTGTTACCTGATCCCGGCAGTGCCGGGAAGCGGCTGCCGGGGCAGTCCTGTTCCCGCCGGTCAGGCGGCCAGCAGGGCGTCGATCTGGCCGACGGCCTCCTTCAGGCCCTCCTCCATGCCCATGGAGACCATCTGCTCCATCTGCTCGCGGGAGTCGAACAGGGAGCGCATCTCCATGCGCGTGCCGCCGTCGCGCGCGCTGAGCCGCACCGTCACGGACATGGTCGGCATGTCGTCCTTGGGCTTGCCGTCGTCGGCGAAGCCGTCGGTGAACTCCAGGGCCGTCGGCTCGCCGACCGAGGTGATCCGCCACCAGCCACGGTGCCGGTCGCCCTCCGGGCCGGTCATGACGTAGGTGACCTCTCCGCCGGGGGTGAGGTCGTGCTCCTCCACGGTCGCCGGGTAGGTCGGCGGACCCCACCAGCGCTCCAGCTGCCGCGGGTCGGCCCACAGCCGCCACACCCGCTCGACCGGGGCGGCGAAGTCGGCGATCAGGGTGAGGGTGAGGGTGTCGAGGTCCTTGTCGACACTGGTGACACTCATCGCTCGGGTCCTTCCGTCGTGTCGTTCTCTTCGGTTCCGGGATCCTCGGCGAGGATCCGGGCCATCCGGTCCACCCGCCCGCGCCATGCCGACTCGAGTTCGTCCAGGGCCTGGCGCGCGCGGCCCACCGCGTCGGGGGCGGTGCGCACGAGCTGCTCCCGTCCGCTGCGCTGCTTGGTGACCAGCCCCGCCCGCTCCAGCACCGCGACGTGCTTCTGCACCGCGGCGAAACTCATCGGATAGGCCACGGCCAGCCGGGACACGGACAGCTCCCCGCGCACACAGCGGCGCAGTATGTCCCGGCGCGTGGTGTCGGCCAGGGCGTGGAACAGCCGGTCCACCGTCTCGTCACCCAGTTCATCTACAACCATTTGGTTGTACGTTAGTCCTGTCCGCCCCCGCTGTAAAGCGACCCGCCCGGACACTGAAGAGGACACACCGGGGTACTCGCTGACTCATGGGCGAAGAACAGCAGGTCAGCAGCTCGTACTGGCTCGAGACCGCACCGGACGGTCACCACCCGGCGCTGGACGGGGACCTGGACGTCGACGTGGCCGTGGTCGGCGCCGGGATCGCCGGGCTGTGCACGGCTTGGGAGCTGACGCGGGCCGGCCGGAGCGTGGCCGTGCTGGAGGCCGGGAGGGTCGCGGCCGGCGTCACCGGACACACCACCGCCAAGGTCACCGCCCTGCACACGCTCGTCTACGACAAACTGCGGCGCACCCGCGGGCCCGAGGGCGCACGGCTGTACGCCCGTTCCCAGTCCGAGGCCCCCGCAGTTCGTCGTCTTCTCCTGGGACGGCGCGGGCGAGGACAGCCAGAAGCTGTTCTCCCACTTCCGCAACGTCGCCAAGCGGAACAACGCGACCATGACGTACTTCCTGAGCGGCGTGTACATGCTGCCGGGCGAGAAGCGAGACCGGTACCGGCCGCCGCAGCACTCCCCGGGCCGCTCCGACATCGGCTTCAACGACCGCCGCGGCATCGCCGCCACCGCGAAGCAGCTGCGCCTGGCGTGGCTCGAGGGCAACGAGATCGGCACGCACTTCAACGGCCACTTCTGCGGCAGCGGCGGCGGCGTCGGCGAATGGTCCGTCCAGGACTGGAAGGACGAGATCTCCCAGGCCAAGCAATTCGTGAAGACCTGGAAGACCAACACCGGCTTGAAGGGCGCGGCCCCCCTGCCCTTCGACTACGACAAGGAGCTCATCGGTGCCCGCACCCCCTGCCTCGAGGGCCAGCGAAACTTCATGAGCGCGGCCCGCGACCTGGGCTTCCGCTATGACACCAGCGGCGTGAACGACCAGGTCTGGCCGAAGAAGAAGCAGGGCCTGTGGGATGTGTCCATGCAGCTCGTGCCGTTCCCCGGCCACTCCTTCGAGCAGCTCGCCATGGACTACAACTTCATGGTCAACCAGTCGGGCACCAAGACCCAGGGCAACCCCGCCATGCACGATTTCTGGGGCGACCAGATGCGCGACGGCCTGCTCAAGGGCTTCTCACGGGCCTACGACGGCAACCGCGCACCCCTGATCATCGGCAACCACTTCGAGTCCTGGAACGGCGGCACCTACATGCGGGCCGTCGAAGAGGTCATCGAGACGGTGTGCACCAAGGAGGAGGTGCGCTGCGTCTCGTTCCGCCAGCTCGTGGACTGGCTGGACGCCCAGGACCCGAAGACGCTGGAGAAGCTGCGCACCCTGCAGGTCGGCCAAGCGCCCAAGGCGGGCTGGGCGTCGTTCCTGTCGGACCGGCCCGCCCCGGCACCCAAGGGCGTGCCCGGCGCTCCGGCGGCCAAGGATGTCCCGGGCGCTCCGGCGGCCAAGGGGTAGCCCTCCCGGCGGACGTGGCCGGGCGCACGCGCGCGTGAAGAAGGCCACTCCGCCGCGGGACGGGGCCCCGGGGTGCGTAGGGTCGTACTCATGAGTACAGCAGGCGCGAGCGCCGATCCCCTCGCGGCCCTGGGGGCGCTGCCCGGAGTGGCCGATTCCGTGGAGTCCGTCCGCAAGGCCGTCGACCGGGTCTACGGGCACCGGGTCATGCGGCGGCGCAGCAACGCGATCACTTCCGAGGCCGCCCTGCGCGGCGCCCGCGGCTCGGCCGCGCTGTCCGGCGCGGACTGGGCCCTGGAGGAGGTGCGCCGGCGCACGGACTTCAGCGGCGACGACGAGGCCCGCACCGTGGGTGCCGCCCTGCGGCTCACCGCGGAGGCGGGCCAGCTGCTGTCGATCTGGCGGCAGTCGCCTCTGCGGGTGCTGGCCCGGCTGCACCTGGTGGCGGCCGCGGACAAGGCCGACCAGGTGGGACGGCCCCGCAAGGAGGGGGAGCCGGTCGACGAGCCGCTCGTCGGCCTGCCGCTGCCGAGCGCCACCGAGACGCACGGCAGGCTGGACGGACTGGCCGGACTGATCATCGCGGGCGGCTCCGCACCGGCGCTGGTGACGGCCGCCGTCGTGCACGGCGAACTCCTCGCGCTGCGCCCCTTCACGTCCCACAACGGCCTCATCGCGCGCACGGCCGAGCGCATCGTCCTGGTCGGCAGCGGGCTGGACCCGAAGTCGGTCTGCGCGGCCGAGGTCGGTCACGCGGAGCTGGGGCGCGACGCGTACCTGGAGGCCCTCGGCGGGTACGTCTCCGGTACCCCGGAGGGCGTGGCCGCCTGGATCGCCCACTGCGGCAGGGCCGTCGAGCTGGGAGCCCGCGAGTCGATGGCGGTGTGCGAGGCGCTGCAGCGCGGAGCGGCGTGACATCGCGCAGCCGGAAAAATGATGCGGCGGCACGAGTTCTCGTACCGCCGCTGGCATGAGCATCGGGTTACCAAGCGTCCTCGATATATGCCCATCAGGTCGGGAGCTTTGCCCGTCACCTGGTGCGGCTGGCCCGTATTCGACGGGTCGACGTCGCGTGGGTGCCCGGTGTTCATGCTCGGTCCGTGGGGCCAAATGCGTTAAAAGGTGATCCTCTCGGATGTCCTTGGTCTCGCGGGCCGTTGAGTCCTTTGTACTCCTGACCCGGAGCAAGCGGAAGTCCGGGCAGCACTTCTTTACTTTTGGGTTCAAATAGGACTGTGTGTCGTCGCAGGTCAAGCGACCGTGGTCCGGCGCTTGTTGGCGTACCAGACGATTCCCGCGGTGGCCGCCGCGGCGCCTATCGCCGCGACCGCCACGAGCGCCGGGCGCGGCGGGACGGAGAACGCGGGAATGCGCTGCTTGAGCCGGACCGGGCGGTGGAAGTCCAGGATCGGCCACCCTCGCGCGAGGGCCTCGCGGCGCAGCGCCCGGTCCGGGTTCACGGCATGCGGATGGCCGACGGACTCCAGCATCGGCACATCGGTCGCCGAATCGCTGTAGGCGTAGCAGCGGCTGAGGTCGTACCCCTCGGACTCGGCCAGTTCCCTGACGGCCTCGGCCTTGGTCGGGCCGTACGCGTAGTACTCCACCTCGCCGGTGAAGCAACCGTCGTCGCCCACGACCATGCGGGTGGCGACCACGCGGTCCGCGCCCAGCAGCTCGCCGATCGGCTCGACCACCTCGGCGCCCGACGTGGACACGATCACGACGTCGCGGCCGGCGGTGTGGTGTTCCTCGATGAGGAAGGCGGCCTCGTCGTAGATGATCGGGTCGATCAGGTCGTGCAGCGTCTCGGCGACGATCTCCTTGACCTGCTGTACGTTCCATCCCCGGCACAGGGCGGACAGATACGCGCGCATGCGCTCCATCTGGTCGTGGTCGGCGCCGCCGGCCAGGAAGACGAACTGGGCATATGCGGTGCGCAAGACGGCCCTTCGGTTGATCAGACCGCCTTGGTAGAACGACTTGCTGAACGTGAGCGTGCTCGACTTCGCAATGACCGTCTTGTCCAGGTCAAAGAAGGCGGCTGTGCGGGGCATCGAGTGGTTTTCCACGCCCCAGAGCATAGGGGCAGCCCATTCGGCGTAAGGTGGGGCGCGTGGGTTTGCCTGAGAAGGCTCTCGGGTACACCATGGAAGTCACGGATCGTTCGCGACCGTGCTAACCCGGCCCGACTCCTCCCCCCCCGAGTCGGCCGTGGGGACGACCCCCGCTCTCCCCCCCGGCGGGGGTCGTCGCATGTCCGGATGGGTTTTCGTCCCCTTCGCGCGCCCTGAAAGGCCGCTTCGAACCTATTGGGGTCAACTGTTGTCATGCTCCTGACTTGTCACGGTGGGTAGTCACCGGACTGCTCTGCGGGAGTAGCGCAGGGGGCCTGAGCGGCTCACCGGTATGGGTGACGGCGATATCCACAACCCTCGGGACGTCCACAGTTATCCACCAAGATCCACACGCTTTCCGGGATGGCTGCACCGTGATTCAAGCGCGTCCCGCTCGCGGCGAGTTCATGGCCCGTTCCGAGTACCCGGGGGCGTTTGGCCGGTTTCTGTCGGCCGTTCACAGGGAGGCCGCTCGTCGGCTCTTCCCACGTTTGGGAATCGCGGGGCCGCAGGGGTCGCGCGAGTCATGCAGCGAAGGGGGATGGAAAGCGTGGCCGGAACCGTCACACATGATCCGCCACCCACCGCCGGAGGGCGGCAGGGCGGACCGCTGATCGTCACCGAGGACACCGAGCTCCTCGACGACCTGCTGCGCCTGTGCGCGGCGGCGGGCGCCACACCCGAGGTGCACCACGGCGTGCCGGAGCGCAGAGGCAGCTGGGAGGCCGCCCCGCTCGTCCTGGTCGGCGACGACGCCGCGCGGCGGGTGCGCGGGGCAGTACGCAGAAGGGGCGTCGTGTTCGTCGGCCGGGACCAGGACGACTCCGGGGTGTGGCGGCGCGCCGTCGAGATCGGCGCCGAGCACGTCCTGATGCTGCCCGACGGCGAGCAGTGGCTGGTCGACCGGATCGCCGACGTGGCCGAGGGCGTCGGCCGGCCCGCCCTCACCGTGGGCGTCATCGGCGGCCGGGGCGGGGCGGGAGCGTCCACGCTCGCGTGCGCCCTCGCCGTCACCTCCGCACGGGAGGGATTGCGCACCCTCCTCGTGGACGCCGATCCGCTGGGCGGGGGACTCGACGTCCTCCTCGGGGGCGAGACGGCCGAAGGGCTGCGCTGGCCCGCGTTCGCCTCCTCGCGCGGACGGGTCGGCGGGGGAGCCCTGGAGGAGTCGCTGCCCGAGCTGCACTCGCTGCGGGTGCTCAGCTGGGACCGCGGCGACCGGATCGCGGTCCCCCC
>NZ_JBEXSH010000576.1:0-5828 GCF_040613555.1 Streptomyces sp. NPDC006265 | reverse complement strand
CGCGGCCCTCGTTGTAGGCAATCGGCCCGTCGGCGAAGAGGATCTCTCCGGGAATCACGGCGGCTCCCCGTCAGACGATCGGGTCCTTCCTTGGCGGCGCGCAGGGCCACGCGCGCGAGGTCGACGCCGGAAGGCTCGGGGGCGCCGCCGGGTGTGTTCTCCGTCATACGCGCTCCACCGTCCCCTCGGACACGGTGAACCGCGTCCCGGACAGCACATGCGGTACGTCGTCGTCGACCGCGGCCGTCACCAGGACCTGCTCGCCGGGCGCGACCAGCTCGGCGAGGCGCTCACGGCGACGGGTGTCCAGCTCCGCGAAGACGTCGTCGAGCACCAGCACCGGCTCGTTGCCCTCCGCCCTGAGCAGGTCGTACGAGGCCAGGCGCAGCGCCAGTGCGTAGGACCAGGACTCGCCATGGGAGGCGTAGCCCTTGGCGGGGAGCTGGCCGAGCTTGAGCTGAAGGTCGTCCCGGTGCGGGCCGATCAGGGTGACGCCGCGTTCGATCTCCTGCTTGCGGGCCTCCGCGAGCGCGGCCATCAGCTGCTCGAAGAGGTCCTCGCGGGTGTGCGCCTCGCCCGGCGCGGACGGTTTGTACTCCAGCGCGATCGGACCGCCGCCGGGGGCCAGTTGCTCGTACGCCTTGTCGGCCAGCGGCTGGATCGTGGCGATCAGGTCCAGGCGCTGGGCGAGCAACTCGGCGCCCGCGCGCGCGAGATGCTGGTCCCAGACGTCGAGGGTGGACATGTCCATGGTGCGACCGCCGTGCCGGCGGGCCAGCGCCGCCGACTTGAGCAGGGTGTTGCGCTGCTTGAGGACCCGGTCGTAGTCGGAACGGACCCCCGCCATGCGCGGTGAGCGCGCGGTGATGAGCTCGTCGAGGAAGCGGCGCCGCTCCCCGGGGTCGCCCTTGACCAGCGCGAGGTCCTCGGGCGCGAACAGCACGGTCCGGACGATCCCCAGCACGTCACGCGGTCTGACCTGCGAGGACCGGTTGATCCGGGCCCGGTTGGCGCGCCCCGGGTTCAGCTCCAGCTCGACCAGCTGCTGTCGTTCGCCCTGCCTGATCTGGGCCCGGATGATCGCCCGCTCGGCGCCCATGCGGACCAGGGGGGCGTCGGAGGAGACCCGGTGGCTGCCGAGGGTGGCGAGATAGCCGACGGCCTCGACGAGGTTGGTCTTGCCCTGCCCGTTCGGCCCGACGAAAGCCGTCACCCCGGGGTCGAGCGGGACCTCGACCCGGGGGTACGAGCGGAAGTCGGCCAGCGACAGATGCGTGACGTGCATGGTCGTTTCGCCGACCTCCCCGGACGTTCGTGGACTGCCGTGCAGTCCTGTGGACTACTTCTTCTCGACGGGACTGCTGCTCGGACTACTTCTTCTCGACCGCGTGACCGCCGAACTGGTTCCGCAGCGCCGCGATCATCTTCATCTGGGGCGAGTCCTCCTGACGGGAGGAGAACCGCGCGAACAGCGACGCGGTGATCGCCGGCAGCGGCACCGCGTTGTCGATGGCTGCTTCCACAGTCCAGCGTCCCTCGCCGGAGTCCTGTGCATAACCCCGCAGCCCGTCGAGGTGCTCGTCCCCGTCGAGCGCGTTGACCGCGAGGTCGAGCAGCCAGGAGCGGATGACCGTGCCCTCCTGCCAGGAGCGGAAGACCTCCCGGACGTCGGTCACGGAGTCGACCTTCTCCAGAAGCTCCCAGCCCTCGGCGTAGGCCTGCATCATCGCGTACTCGATGCCGTTGTGGACCATCTTCGCGAAGTGGCCCGCACCGACCTTGCCGGCGTGCACCGAGCCGGAGTCGCCCTCCGGCTTGAGGGCGTCGAAGACCGGCTGCACCTTGGCGACGTTCTCCCTGTCGCCGCCGTACATCAGCGCATAGCCGTTCTCCAGACCCCAGACACCGCCGGAGACGCCGCAGTCGACGAAACCGATGCCCTTGGCCGCCAGTTCCTCGGCGTGCTTCTCGTCGTCGGTCCAACGGGAGTTGCCGCCGTCCACGACGACATCGCCGGGCTCCAGCAACTCGGCGAGCTGGTCGATCGTGGTCTGCGTGGCCTCACCGGCCGGGACCATCACCCAGATCACGCGCGGGCCGCTGAGCTTGCCCACAAGCTCTTCCAGGCTGTGGACATCGGCGAGGTCCGGGTTGCGGTCGTATCCGAGGACGGTGTGGCCTGCGCGGCATATCCGCTCGCGCATGTTGCCGCCCATCTTGCCGAGGCCGACGAGACCGAGCTCCATCAGTTGTGTTCCTTAGGTTCTGCGACGTGGCGTGGCGGCACGTGCGTACCGCGAGGCACTTTCGTGCCCGCGTCCGAGCCTAAACCCGGACGCTCGCGCACATCTGTGGGCATACGCGCTCAGTCGTACGCCCTCACCTGCGGGTTTGTCCTCAGCCTGTGGACAACCGTGATCCTCTGCGGCTCACCGGCCCTCGAGCGGGCTCAGCCGCTCAGGCGCACCGGCATGATCAGGTACTTGTAGGCCTCGTCCGCCTCGGCGTCCAGCGCCGGCTTGCCGCTGAGCAGCGCGGGCTTGGTGGACGTCGTGAACGACAGCTGGGCCACCGGGGAGTCGATGGCGCTCAGGCCGTCCAGCAGGAACGTCGGGTTGAAGGCGATCGAGACGTCGTCGCCCTCGAGCTGGGCGTCAACCCTTTCCACAGCCTGTGCGTCGTCGCTGGAACCGGCTTCCAGGATGAGCACGCCCTGCTCGAAGCTGAGCCGCACCGGGGTGTTGCGCTCGGCGACCAGGGCCACGCGCTTGACGGCCTCCACGAAGGGGGCGGTCTCGATCACGGCGACGCTGTTGAACTCCGTCGGGAACAGCGAGCGGTACTTCGGGAGGTCGCCCTCCAGGAGGCGGGTCGTCGTACGGCGGCCGGCGCCCTCGAAGCCGATCAGGCCCTCACCGGAGCCCGAGCCGGACAGCGCCAGGATCACCTGGTCGCCGCTGGTCAGGGCCTTGGCGGTGTCCAGGAGCGTCTTGGCGGGCACCAGCGCGACGGCGGAGGCGTCGGGGCTCTCCGGCTTCCACAGGAACTCGCGTACCGCGAAACGGTAGCGGTCGGTGGACGCGAGCGTGACGGTGTCGCCCTCGATCTCGATGCGGACACCGGTGAGGACGGGCAGCGTGTCGTCACGGCCGGCCGCGATGGCCACCTGGGAGGCGGCGGAGGCGAAGACCTCGCCGGGTACCGTGCCCGTCGCGTTCGGCATCTGCGGCAGGGCCGGGTACTCCTCCACAGGCAGGGTGTGGAGTGTGAACCGGGACGAGCCGCAGACCACGGTCGCCCGTACACCGTCTGTGGAAATCTCCACCGGCCGGTTCGGCAGCGCGCGGCAGATGTCCGCGAGCAGGCGGCCGGAGACCAGAACCGTGCCCTCCTCGTCGACCTCGGCCTCCACGGACACCCGTGCGGAGACCTCGTAGTCGAAGCTGGACAGGCTCAGCTGGCCGTCCTCGGCCTTCAGCAGCAGGCCGGCGAGGACAGGCGCCGGCGGACGGGCCGGGAGGCTGCGTGCCGCCCAGGCCACTGCCTCCGCGAGTACGTCGCGTTCCACCCGGATCTTCACTGTTGCCGCCTCCTGCTGTTGCCGGCGCTTCTCGCTCTGCCTGGCCCTCGTCGTCTGTCTCGGTGTCGACGGTCCCTGTGAGGGGGAGGACACCGGGGACCAGTCTGACGCACCGCACTGACAGTAGGTGCCGCTCGGGGTCAAGTCGTGACAAGGGTCAGCCGGGCACCGAAGAGCGAGTTGTGCACAGGACCCGCTTCGAAACGGATTCCCAGCTCTCTCTAGTCGGGAGTAGTAGTAGGGGCTGTGGATACCGTGGATAACCTCGTTTGCCCAGCTCAGGGCAGGAATTTTGTCCACGGGTCCTGTGGGTGGAGGCGGTGGACAACCGGGCGTATCTGTGGAGAACAGAAAGTTCTGCACACGCCGTGCACAGGGTGAGGCGAGTTCTCCCCAGCGCCGTCCCCAGCTTTACCCACCTTTCCCACAGCCCAACCCGGCACCTTCGTGTGACGCCTTTCACTCGACCCGGTGAGAAGGCGCGTCGCGTTGCCGAACAGTGGACAGACATGTGGAGAAGGGGCCGATCACTGGGGACAACCGCCCCCAGCCTGTGGGCGACCGGTGGACAACTCGGTGCACAGCCTGTGGATCATCTCGTCGTCCACAGTCTGTGGAGATCCTTCGTCCACGAATCCACAACCACCTGAGCTGGTCTGATGGTCTTTCAACAGGGGCCGCTGTGGACACGATCTGGACAACTCCCCGGTCCCCAGGATGTGGACGGCAGAAAGTCCCCGAATCTGTGGAGGGAGGCCGTAACCCGGCGATTAATCGAACAGCGGGTTGCGGCGAGGTGTGCGAGGCGGGAGCCGGTGACGGGACTCGGCGGCCCGGAAAGCGGGCCGCGCGGCCGCTGCGGCGACCGGAGGCGGGCGGAGGTGACCGGAAAAGGAGGCCGCTGCGTAGCGGCCGGAGCACGGAGCGGCGAGCGCCAGCACGGAGCGGCGAGCGCCACCACGGCGCAGGGCAAGAAGAAGGGCGCCCCCGGATCTTCCGGGTGGCGCCCCCAGCGGCCTTCAGCGGAGAGCCGCCGTCGCCGTCAGCCGTTCTTGATGCGGTTGGTCAGTTCCGTGACCTGGTTGTAGATGGAGCGGCGCTCGGCCATCAGATTGCGGATCTTGCGGTCCGCGTGCATGACCGTGGTGTGGTCGCGGCCGCCGAACAGCGCGCCGATCTTCGGGAGCGACAGGTCCGTCAGCTCACGGCACAGGTACATGGCGATCTGCCGGGCCGTGACGAGGGCGCGGCCGCGCGAGGTACCGCACAGGTCCTCGACGGTCAGCCCGAAGTAGTCCGCCGTCGCGCCCATGATGGCCGTGGACGTGATCTCGGGCGCCGAGTCGTCGCCACCGGGGATGAGGTCTTTGAGGACGATCTCCGTCAGCCCCAGGTCCACCGGCTGCCGGTTGAGCGAGGCGAACGCCGTGACCCGGATCAGCGCGCCCTCCAACTCACGGATGTTCCGTGAGATCCGGGACGCGATGAACTCCAGCACCTCCGGCGGAGCGTTCAGCTGCTCCTGCACCGCCTTCTTGCGGAGGATCGCGATCCGCGTCTCCAGCTCGGGCGGCTGGACGTCCGTGATCAGACCCCACTCGAAACGGTTCCGCAGCCGGTCCTCCAGCGTCACCAGCTGCTTCGGCGGCCGGTCGGAGGACAGCACGATCTGCTTGTTGGCGTTGTGGAGCGTGTTGAAGGTGTGGAAGAACTCCTCCTGCGTCGACTCCTTGTCCGCCAGGAACTGGATGTCGTCGACGAGCAGGATGTCCATCTCGCGGTACCGCTTGCGGAAGCTGTCGCCCTTGCCGTCGCGGATGGAGTTGATGAACTCGTTGGTGAACTCCTCCGAGCTCACGTACCGCACCCGCGTGCCCGGGTAGAGGCTGCGCGCGTAGTGCCCGATCGCGTGCAGCAGGTGCGTCTTGCCGAGCCCGGACTCCCCGTAGATGAACAAGGGGTTGTACGCCTTCGCCGGCGCCTCGGCCACAGCGACCGCCGCCGCGTGCGCGAAACGGTTGGAGGCGCCGATGACGAACGTGTCGAAGAGGTACTTCGGGTTCAGACGCGCGGTGGGTTCGCCTGGGCCGGTCGCCGGCGCGGGCTGTGCGGCCAGCGGGCCGGGCGCACCGGTCGTCGGCAGGTTCGGGCCGACCGGGCCGCCGCGGTGGACGTGTCCCGAGCCGACCGGCGGCTCGGGCACATCCCTGCGCACCGGGTCGCGCTGGTCGTAGTCACCGCGCGAGGT
>NZ_JBEXSH010000575.1:0-5830 GCF_040613555.1 Streptomyces sp. NPDC006265 | reverse complement strand
GACGAGGAGCCCGAGCCGGGCGGCCCCGTCGACCTGCGCGCCCTGCTCGCGCCGTACGCCGGAGCCATGGTCAGCCTCGCCGAGCCGGGCGCGCCCGTGCCGCTGGCCCCGGCCGCCGCCCGGGAGGTGGCCGCAGCCGTAGGGGCCGCCCTGGACAACGTCCGCCGGCACGCCGGTGCGGACGCGCGTGCGTGGATCCTGGTCGAGGACGAGCCCGACGAGGTGGTCGTCACCGTCCGGGACGACGGACCCGGCATCCCAAAGGGGCGGCTCGTCCAGGCCGAGGGCGAGGGGCGGCTCGGCGTCGCCCTGTCGATCCGCGGCCGGCTGCGCGATCTGGGCGGCAGTGCGGAACTGATCTCCGTGCCCGGCCAGGGCACGGAGGTCGAGCTGAAGGTACCGAAGGACGTGACGGACACACGGGGGAAGGCGGAGCAGCGATGACGGAGACCAGCGGAGACCGGCAGGGCCCGATCAGGGTCATGGTCGTCGACGACCACCCCATGTGGCGCGACGCCGTCGCCCGTGACCTGGCCGAGTCGGGCTTCGAGGTGGTCGCCACAGCCGGCGACGGCGACCAGGCCGTACGCCGCGCCAAGGCCGCCGCCCCCGACGTCCTCGTGCTCGACCTGAACCTGCCCGCCAAGCCCGGCGTCCAGGTCTGCAAGGAGGTCGTCGCCGCGAACCCCGCCCTGCGCGTCCTCGTGCTGTCCGCGAGCGGTGAGCACGCCGACGTCCTGGAGGCCGTGAAGTCCGGCGCGACCGGCTATCTGCTCAAGTCCGCCTCCACCGGGGAACTCCAGGACGCGGTCCGCCGCACGGCCGTCGGCGACCCGGTCTTCACCCCCGGCCTCGCCGGGCTGGTCCTCGGCGAGTACCGCCGCCTGGCCTCCGAACCGGGCCCCGCCCCCGACACCGGCGAACCCAAGGCGCCCCGGCTCACCGACCGCGAGACCGAGGTGCTGCGCCTGGTCGCCAAGGGCCTGAGCTACAAGCAGATCGCCGAGCGTCTGGTCATCTCCCACCGCACGGTGCAGAACCACGTCCAGAACACCCTCGGCAAGCTCCAGTTGCACAACCGCGTCGAGCTCGTCAGGTACGCGATAGAGCGTGGCCTCGACGACGAGTGAGGCGCACGTCACACTGACCCTTCGTCAGGCACCTGCGGCGAAGGGACTGTTCCATGCGCGTCGGAGTACTGACCGGAGGCGGCGACTGCCCCGGCCTCAACGCCGTCATCCGGGCCATCGTCCGCAAGGGCGTGCAGGAGTACGGCTATGACTTCACCGGCTTCCGGGACGGCTGGCGAGGACCACTGGAAGGCGACACCGTCCGTCTCGACATCCCCACCGTGCGCGGCATCCTGCCCCGCGGCGGCACCATTCTCGGCTCCTCGCGGACCAACCCGCTGACAGTGGAGAACGGCATCCGCCGGATCAGGGAGAACCTCGCCGGTCTTGAGGTCGAGGCGCTCATCGCCATCGGAGGCGAGGACACCCTGGGCGTGGCCGCCCGGCTGTCCGACGAGCACGGCGTGCCCTGTGTGGGCGTACCCAAGACGATCGACAACGACCTGTCCGCCACCGACTACACCTTCGGCTTCGACACCGCCGTCGGCATCGCGACCGAGGCCATCGACCGGCTGCACACCACCGCCGAGTCCCATATGCGCGTCCTGGTCGTCGAGGTGATGGGCCGGCACGCCGGCTGGATCGCCCTCCACTCGGGCCTGGCCGGCGGTGCCAACGTCATCCTCATCCCCGAGCAGCGCTTCGACGTCGAGCAGGTGTGCGCCTGGGTGACCTCCCGTTTCCGGGCGTCGTACGCGCCGATCGTCGTCGTCGCCGAGGGGGCCGTGCCGAAGGACGGCGACGTCGTCCTCAAGGACCAGTCGCTGGACTCCTTCGGGCACGTCCGGCTGTCGGGGGTCGGGGAGTGGCTCGCCAAGGAGATCGAGAAGCGCACGGGCAAGGAGGCCCGCACGACGGTCCTCGGGCACGTCCAGCGCGGCGGCACCCCCAGCGCCTTCGACCGCTGGCTCGCCACCCGTTTCGGGCTGCACGCCATCGACTGCGTCCGCGACCGCGACTTCGGCCGGATGGTCGCCCTGCGCGGCACGGACATCGTCCGCGTCCCCATCGCGGACGCCACGGCCCGCCTGAAGACGGTGGACCCGGCGCTGTACGAGGAGGTCGGGGTGTTCTTCGGCTGACGGCCCGGCGCCCGGTGCCGGTCGGGGCCGAGCGGCCCCGACCGGGCTCCGCACTACACCGAGGGCGCGCTCGTTTCCCGCAGCTGCCCCACCAGCTCCCACACGACCGCCGCGCCGTTCAGCGTCAGCACCGACTCGGGGTGGAACTGCACCCCGGCGAACCCGGGCGCCCGCAGCGCGTGCACCTCACCGTCGGCCGCCCGGGAGATCTCGACGCCGTGAGCCGCCAGCTCCATCGCCGTCTCGTCGTCGCAGCGCGCCACGAAGCTGTTGTAGAAGCCCACGACCTCGCGCCGCCCGAACAGTTCGATCTCCGTCTGCGCCCCCTGGTACGGCACGTCCCTTCGCACGATGTCCAGTCCCAGCTCGGCCGCGATCAGCTCGTGCCCGAGACAGACACCCAGCACGCCCTGCCGCTCACCCCTGATCACCTCGGCGGTGAGACCGCGCAGGAAGCGCATCTTGGGATCGGCGAGGTCGGACGGATCGCCCGGGCCGGGCCCGAGCACGACGAGTCCTTCGTGTGCGAGCACCGCCTCCCGCAGCCCCGGCTCGTCGTACCGCCGCACCGTCACCTCCAGGCCGCCGGAGCGCAGCACGTGCGCGAGCATCGCCGTGAAGGTGTCCTCGCCGTCGACGACCAGGGCGTGCCCGGCCGGTTCCGCCGCGCGCTCCTGCATCCGCAGCCAGAACGGGGCGAGGGAGGCCCGGCGTCCGTCCAGCGCGGCCCGGACCCGGGGGTCGTCGGCCAGCTGTGGCCGTGCGGCCTCGGCATGCGGCCGGGACGGACGCACGCCCAGCGCCGTCAGCACACCCGCCGCCTTGGCGTGCGTCACGGCCACCTCGCTCGCCGGGTCCGAGCCGCGCACGAGGGTCGCGCCGACCGGCACCCGCAGGTGCCCGTCGGCGGAGATGTCCGCGGTGCGGATCAGGATGGGGGAGTCGAGGGTCTGGGCGCCGCCCGGATCCCGGCCGATCAGTGCCAGCGCCCCGGCGTAGTACCCGCGCCCGCCGCTCTCGTGCCGCTCGATCACCCGGCAGGCGTTCTGCACCGGCGAGCCGGTGACGGTCGCCGCGAACATCGTCTCCTTGAGCACGTCCCGCACGTCCAGCGTCGACTTGCCGCGCAGCTCGTACTCCGTATGGGCGAGGTGCGCCATCTCCTTCAGCCGGGGGCCGATCACGACCCCGCCCATGTCGCCGACGGTGCACATCATCTTGAGCTCCTCGTCGACGACCATCGACAGCTCCTCGATCTCCTTGCCGTCGGCGAGGAAGCCGAGCAGATGCTCGGGGGCCGGCCCCTCGGCGGGGTAGCGGTAGGTGCCGCTGATCGGGTTCATGACGACCGTGCCGCCGGACATCCGCACGTGCACCTCGGGGCTGGCCCCGACCAGCGTGCGGTCCCCGGTGTGCACGACGAACGTCCAGTACGCACCCCGCTCGCCCTCCAGCAGCCGCCGGAACAGCGCCAGCGCGTCGGCCCGCCCGAACCCGGGGATCTCACCCTCGTACGTCCGCCGGATGACGAAGTTCGCGCCCTCGCCCCGCCCGATCTCCTCGTGCAGCACGCGTCCGACGATCTCGCCGTACTCCTCGTCGGCGACATCGAAACCGCCGGCCTCGACGCGCACGTCGTGCGCCGGGAGCTGCTCCAGGGCTTCGGCCAGCGGAACGCCGTACGACTCCTCGGGCGTGAGGGCCAGCAGGGGCGTGCCGTCGTCGCGGACGTCGAAGCCGCGCTCGCGGATCTGCCGGAAGGGCACCAGCGCGAGGCTCCGGTCGGGGAGGTCGGCGAGACGGTCGTGCGGGGCGACCGGGCCGATCAGGACCTCGACCAGCTCGTGGTCGTGGCCCGGGGTGCGGCGGCGCAGCAGGGCGAACGGACGGGGGTCGTCCAGCAAGCCGAGCAGGTTCATGGGTCCGTGCTCCATCTCGGTGAGAGAGGAACGGACCCCGGGAAACACCGAAGGCCGCCCCTCGGGCGGCCTTCGCGAAGTCTTGAGTACGCGCAGTCAGCGGGCCGCCGGATGAGCGGTCCACCACCAGGTCTGGGTCGAATGCGCGAACATGCGACGCACCCTACCCCACGTCCGAGGGGCGTACGGGGTGTCTCACTTGTTGGGCATGGGTCTGGACGCCCGACACGACCCCGTAGTGTTGAGGTCGTGACCGTGAACGCTAAGACCAGCGCGAGTGCTGGCAACACCTGGCGCAACCTGCCCGCGGCGCAGCAGCCCGAGTACCCCGACACAGAGGCTCTGCGCGCAGTCGTTGCGGAGCTCGAGTCGTATCCGCCGCTCGTCTTCGCGGGCGAGTGCGACCAGCTGCGCGCCCGGTTGGCGTCCGTCGCCAAGGGAGAGGCGTTCCTCCTCCAGGGCGGCGACTGCGCCGAGGCCTTCGACGCGGTGTCCGCCGACCACATCCGCAACAAGCTGAAGACGCTGCTGCAGATGGGCGCCGTGCTCACGTACGCCGCGTCCGTGCCGGTCGTGAAGGTCGGCCGGATCGCCGGCCAGTACTCCAAGCCGCGCTCCAAGCCGACCGAGACCCGCGACGGCGTGACGCTGCCGACGTACCGCGGCGACTCCGTCAACGGCTTCGACTTCACCGAGTCCGCGCGCGTGCCGGACCCCGAGCGGCTGAAGCGGATGTACCACGCGTCCGCCTCCACGCTGAACCTGGTGCGCGCCTTCACCACCGGCGGTTACGCCGACCTGCGCCAGGTGCACGCCTGGAACCAGGACTTCGTGAAGTCGTCCCCCTCGGGGCAGCGCTACGAGCAGCTGGCGCGCGAGATCGACAACGCGCTGAACTTCATGCACGCCTGCGGGACCGACCCGGAGGAGTTCAAGACGGTCGAGTTCTACGCCTCGCACGAGGCGCTGCTGCTCGACTACGAGTCCGCGCTGACCAGGGTCGACTCGCGCACCGGGCAGCTGTACGACGTCTCCGGGCACATGGTGTGGATCGGTGAGCGCACGCGGCAGCTGGACCACGCGCACATCGAGTTCGCCTCGAAGATCCGCAACCCGATCGGCATCAAGCTGGGGCCGACGACGACGGCCGAGGACGCGCTCCAGTACATCGACCGTCTCGACCCGGACCGCGAGCCGGGCCGGCTGACCTTCATCGTCCGCATGGGCGCCGACAAGGTCCGCGACAAGCTCCCGGAGCTGGTCGAGAAGGTCACCGCATCCGGTTCGACGGTCGCCTGGATCACCGACCCGATGCACGGCAACACCTACGAGGCGGCCTCCGGGCACAAGACCCGCCGCTTCGACGACGTGCTCGACGAGGTCAAGGGCTTCTTCGAGGTCCACAAGGCCCTCGGCACCCACCCGGGCGGCATCCACGTGGAGCTCACCGGTGACGACGTCACCGAGTGCGTGGGCGGCGGCGACGAGATCTTCGTCGACGATCTGCACCAGCGTTACGAGACGGCCTGCGACCCGCGGCTCAACCGCAGCCAGTCGCTCGACCTGGCGTTCCTCGTGGCCGAGATGTACAGGGACCAGTAACGGTTCCGCCTGTTACCGGAGCATGGACTGGGGCGCGGATCACACGATCCGCGCCCCACTCCGCGTTCGTGGTCCGGACCCGGCGGGGAAGGTTAGG
>NZ_JBEXSH010000574.1:0-5832 GCF_040613555.1 Streptomyces sp. NPDC006265 | reverse complement strand
CGCGTCCGCAAGGCGCGGCTGCGGGTGGCGAAGGCCGACCCGTGGTCGGTGATGAAGGTCAGCTTCCTGCTCTCCATCGCTCTGGGCATCTGCACGATCGTCGCGTCCGCCGTGCTGTGGATGGTCATGGACGCGATGGGCGTCTTCTCGACGGTCGGCGGCACGATCTCCGAGGCCACCGGCTCGAACGAGTCCAACGGCTTCGACCTGCAGGCTTTCCTGTCGCTGCCCAACGTCCTCATGTTCACGTCGATCATCGCGGTCATCGATGTCGTCCTGGCGACCGCCCTCGCGACGCTCGGCGCGTTCATCTACAACCTGTCCGCGGGCTTCGTGGGCGGTGTCGAGCTGACGCTCGCCGAGGACGAGTGACGTCGCCTCTGTCGTTGCTCTGACGGTGCCCCGACAACCGATTTTGGGACTGCCCATGTCGTGCGCTAATCTTCAGGAGTCAGCGCGCGGGACACACCGCAGAGCGCGGCGGGGCTATAGCTCAGTTGGTTAGAGCGCATCCCTGATAAGGATGAGGCCACAGGTTCAAATCCTGTTAGCCCCACCAGCGAAAAGAGCAGCACCTCACGTGAGGTGCTGCTCTTTGACGTATACGGCCGACATCGAGAGCAGTGCGCGGTGGTGTGCGGCGGGCCCGCGGCGGCTCCGTGCCGATACGGCCCACCGGGCATGTCCTGATCCAGGGCCCGGTCCGTGGATCAGGACATGCGTAAGCCCGGCCGCTCTGTCGAGCTGCCGGGCTAGGTACGCAGATCGCTTGGGTGTTGTTTCGGGGTTCAGCGCTGGAGGGGCGTGAGATGGTCCGAATCGGCGTCGGGGTCCTCGTCGGTGCAGTCGGTACCGGGGGAGGACGCCGTGTCCGCGGGCGTGCGGTGCCGACAGCGGGGGGTCTTGCCGTGGGCCTCGGCGCGGATGCGCTGCTTCATCGTGGGGGGCAGGGCCCTGGGGGAGGACCAGGGGAACGTCGCCGGTGCCGCCGTCCGCTGCTGCGGGATGCTCGCGCCGTTGCTGTTGCTCTTCTGCTCGGTCTGCGGTACGGCCGCTGCGGCGGTCGTGGTGACGAGTCCGAGCGCCGTGCACAGCGCGACGAAGGCGGTGACGATCGCGGTCCACACCTTCATGACCTTGTTCCGGGCCATGGCCCCTCACTTTCGGGTTGGGCGATTTGCGTACTTTCCTCATGATGTGTATGGGGGCCGAGAAGTGGTGGACCTACGCCCGTGGCGCGTCGATGTTCAGATGAACACCACCCGGATGGCTCCAAGAGCTACGAAAACGTAAGGAGAGTGGAGAAAGAGGGACAAAGTAACCGTCTGTCAGGGTGTGATCACCCTCCGATCGGAGCGGTGGACTCCGCTTCTACCCCGTTTCCCGGGACGGGAGTTGAGGGCCGACTCAGGTCACCGATCGGTATCGGTCGGTGTGTATAGTCGGGCGCCAGAGGTCCCCTACGTCAACGAAAGACGAGGTCGCGCGGTGAAGAAGCTTCTCCTGGTCGCACTGGCCGCCATCGGCGGGCTCCTCGTGTACCGCCAGATCCAGGCGGATCGCGCCGAGCAGGATCTGTGGACGGAGGCGACTGACTCCGTGCCCACGGGTTCGTGAGTCACGACAACCCAGACCGAGCACACCCCGGCCGCCTCGCGGTCGGGGTTTTGTGTGCCGAGGACCGGTCGTGAACCCGGCCGGCGCGGCAGGATGGGCCACGGTGGCACGGCTTCATGACCCGGCGACGGTGAGGGGTGGCGCGTGAGGGGGCGGTGTCGTACGGGACGGTGTCGTACGGCGTGGGGGCGGCGCGCGGGGGCGTGGCGCTCCCGTCCGGCAGTGGCAGTGCGCGTCGCCGCCGCGGCGGTCGTGCTGGGGGCGACAGCGGCCGTGGGGCCGGGACAGGCCACCGCAGCCGGGGACGTCTCCGGCACGCCGAGCCCGTACGCCTTCGCCGACGGCGCGCAGAGCATCGAGGGAGCGAGGAGCACCGGGGAGGCCGCCCTGCTGAAGCCCGGCGGGACCTACCGGAGCTCACTGCCGAGCAGCGGAAAGGTCAGCTACCGACTCGACCTCGACGCCGCGTCGAACGCGTACGTCTCCGTCACCGCCGTCCCCTCCCCCGGCAGCACGGCCTCCGTCATCGACGGGGTCAAGGTGACCATGCAGGACGCCGGGGGCGACACCTGCTCGGTCGACACCGTGAGTTTCGGGGCCGCCCGCAGCCCCCACCCCATCGCGGCCTGGGGCAGGCGCGAGACCGGCAGGCCCCTGTGCCGGAAGGCCGGTGCCTACTTCGTGTCCGTGGAGCGCGTCGACCCCGACGGCGAGGGCTCCTCGCCGGACACCTGGGATCTGGAACTCGTCGCGATGACGGAACCCCAGGTGGCCCGGACAGGGGCGACCAGCGCGCCCGAGGCGTGGAACTCCGCCACGCCCCAGCCGCTCCAGGGAGAGCCCCAGCACCGGAAGGGCGGCGCGGGATTCAGCGGGGCCACCCCTGTCGACCAGGGAGTCTGGCAGGACCACATCCGGCCCGGCCAGACCCTCTTCTACGAGGTGCCGGTCGACTGGGGGCAGCAGGTGTCCGTCACCGCCGAGCTCGGCAGCTCGGACTCCGGCGCCACCGGCTACGCGTCCGACGCGCTGGACCTGGACCTCTACAACCCGGCGCGTGGTCGCGTCGCCGACGTGGGGGTCGGTTACGACGGCGGCCAGAAGTCCGGGACCCTGCCCCCCCTGCCACCGGTCGACCACGCCAACCGCTACGCCGCCACCGCACAGGTCGGCGCGCTGCGCTTCGCCGGTTCCTACTACCTCGTCGCCCATCTCTCGAAGGGCGTGGCCGACACCTTCGGGGACGGGCCGTTCGTGATGACGCTGCGCGTCCGGACGAGCGGGGAGACGCGGGGCGGGCCCGAGTACGCGGGGGAGTCCGTGCCCAAGGGGGTCTTCGAGGTCTCGGAGCAGGACCGGGAAGCGGCCGCGGAGGGCGTGGCCGCGGGTGACGACACCGCCATGTGGGCGCTCGCCGTGGGCGGCATCGGAACCGGGAGCGCACTGCTGGTGGGGCTCGGGGTGTGGACGGTGATGGCCAGGCGGAGGACCACCGCGTGAAGGGCAGGCGGGGCGGGCGCACCCTGTTCCGGCGCAGGAACCTCAGATGCGGGTGAGGGCCCAGAAGCCCACCGCGTAGCAGGCCAGTGCGAGGAGCAGCAGCGGCACCGCCACCCTGGCCGGAGGCCCGGCGTGGGAACGCCGCTGTGCCCGGTGCCGTGACGGTGTCTGGCTCACAGACGGCGCCTGTGGGCTCTGGGCGGTGTACGAGGCCGTGGAGGCGTCCGTGCGGTACTGCTCGGCAGGCGGCAGAGGCGGCAGAGGCGGCCCGGCGTACACCGGTGGGAGGGGCTGGGCGGGGGACAGCCGGTGCGTCGGATCGTAGGGGGATACGGGCGCCTGCTGATACGGAGCGGGCCGGGACGGTCCGGACGTGGGCGACGAGGTGACGGTGGCCTGCGGAGGCGGCAGATGGAAGCTGCCGGTGTCGGACATCGAGGGCAACGGGGCCGGGTCGGGGCCGGTGGTGCGTCGCGGGTCGGTCGGCGGCGTCGCGCCGTCTTGCTGCCGAGGCTCTGCGTGCTGCCCGCCGGGCACCGAGGAATCGCCCTCGTCGTCTCCCCGCCGGGACCGCTGCTCGCCGGTCCCCGAGGAGTCGGGCAGCCCCTGCCTCGGCCCGAGCCCCTTCGCTCTCTCCAGCGGGCCCTCGGGGGCGAACCCTCTGGGGAGCGGGCCGAGTTGGTCGAAGATCTCGATCAGCTCGTCGTCCGGTCCCGGTTCCGGCAGGAGCTCCGCGGCGGCGGCGAGGGCCTTGCGCGCCCCCGTGGCCGTACGGAACCGCGCTTCCGGATCCGGCTGGAGCAGCATGGCCACCACCTGCCACAGCGGCTCCGGGATGCCCTTGGGCGCACCGGGCGTGCCGTGCTCCGCGAAGTACTGGATGAGCGCCTTGCTGTCCGGCTTGGCACCCTCCAGCAGATACAGCGCGACCAGCCCTACGGCGAACAGGTCGGCGGGGAAGTCCGGTTCGGCGCCCATCATCTGCTCGGGTGCGAGATAACCGGGCGTCCCGACGACGAGATTGGTCTCCGTCAGGCGGGGCTCGCCCAGCCGCATCGCGATGCCGAAGTCGGACAGCCGCAGCCGCGGCCGGCCCGTGCCGGTGGCCTCCAGCAGCACGTTGGCCGGTTTGACGTCACGGTGGACGACGTCCTCCGCGTGCACCGCGGCCAGGCCGGCCAGCAACTGGTCGAGCAGCGTGCAGACAAAGGCCGGTGGGAGGGGGCCGTAGTCCCCGACGAGATGGGCCAGGGAGCCGCCCGCGACCAGATCCATGGTGAACAGGACCTTGTCGTCGTCGGCGGCCCAGCTGGTGGGGGCGAGTACATGGGGATGGTCGATCCGCAAGGCCTGTTCCCGGACGAAGCGCAGCAGCGAGTGCGCGTCGCTCTGGAGCAGGACCTTGGCGGCCACGTAGCGACGGCGGCGGTGGTCCCAGGCGCGCCAGACGGCGCCGACCCCTCCGCGTCCGATCGGGTCGACCAGTTCGTACCGGCCGGCGAAGACCTCACCCATGGCTGTACGTCGCTCCTCCCCCTGTGGCTTCCCCCCTTGCTTCCCCCTCGGTGAGCGCTACGACTCCCCGACGGGCGAAACGGCCCCCTGGATGCCCCGAATCCCCCGCATCCCCGGAGTCCCCCGACTCCCCGATGAGCGATAGATCCTCCTCGCGTCGACCGGTCCCCCGTACGGAACACGCCCCCTCATGCCCGTCCGTCCGTGACGCGTCCCCCGTCACCTCACCCGCAGCCCGCTGCGAACCCCCTTCGGCGCCGGGCGGTGAAATCAGCTCTGGTGGGACTGGTAGTGCGAGACCGCGTCGGAGGTGCGGCCGGCGCCGTAGACCCGAAGGAACTCTGCCAGTTCCGGATGGGTCGGGGCGAGAGTCTCGGCGGCGTCGATGATGTCGCCCGCCGCCGCGACCGACCGCAGCAGCGACTGGATCTCGCGGACGACCCGCTTGACCGTGGGCGCCCCCGAACTACCCGTCGTCTGTGTGGTGTTGCTGAGCACCGATCCCCCCTGTGACTTCTTGATCTCCTCCATGCGCTCGGTGGCCTCGGCCGCGCTCACGCTGCCGTCCGCGACCTGCCCCGCCAGGTCCTGCAGCAGCTGCACCCGCTGCACGACAGCGGGATTGCCGATCTTCGCCCGCTGACCGCTCATCAGCTGCGACAGCATCGGTGCGGACAGTCCCAGAACCCCCGCGAGACGAGCCTGGTTGAGACCAAGATCGTCGATGAGCCTACGGAAGAGCGCCCCCAGTGGCTCCCCGTACCAGTTCCGCTGCAGTTCCCGCGCTCTTGCGGTCGCTTCCTGCTGTGCGGCGTCCATTGCGTCTCCCCATCGCTTCCCCATGTACGGCGGTTCGCGGTAGCGAACCACGCCGAGCATCTTACGGAGAGTGGTCGGCGACGGGGACCCCCAATCTTTTTGCGGAACCACGGGGGTGACCCGGTACTCTGGTCTCCGACGCCCGCCGGGATGCGGTTTCTCCGGTCGGACGTCCCCATCCGGGGCCTTAGCTCAGTTGGTAGAGCGCTGTCTTTGCATGGCAGATGTCAGGGGTTCGACTCCCCTAGGCTCCACTTGCGGAAATGCCCTCCGACCTGCGGAAACGCGGCCTCGGAGGGTATTCTTGTGCGCCCACGCGGATGCCGGTGGCCTGTGTTTCACGTGAAACAGCACGGCGGGGCGGGAGACCCTCAAGTCTCC
>NZ_JBEXSH010000573.1:0-5833 GCF_040613555.1 Streptomyces sp. NPDC006265 | reverse complement strand
GGTGGCCAGGTCGGCCAGGGTGGCCTCCAGCAGTACGCGCTCCAGAGCCTGGCCTGCGCGCAGCCAGTCGGCAGGGCTGTCGCCGGGGGTGCTGAGCAGGGCCAGGTGCGGGGTGTGCTCAAAGGTGGTGGTGCCGCGGTCGGCCACCGGCCGGCGGCCGGCGAAGTCCCGTACGGGAGCCTTGCCGTCCCGTTTGCGTGGCCCGAAGGCATACTCGGGGACGCCGTCGACGGCGGTGTCCGCCTCCGGCCCGAGCCGGGTCCAGCGAACCAGGTCCTCGTTGGTGTCGGAGTCCATGGCGTCGCGGCTTTCCGCATCGCGCACCAGGTCGAGCACCGTCTCGGCATGCCAGGCGCCGGGGAACAGCAGCTCGGCTCCCTCCCGCGCGGCACCGTCCTGCAACGTGACCCGCACGTCCTCGGGCACGTCCTTGTCGGCGAAGGGGTGGCGGCTGGTGTGTCGCTGCCCGATCGCCGGGTGCAGCCGCGCCAGGCCGCCGTCCCGCGGGCGCCCGGCCGGGTCCGTCAGGTGCACGGCGGCCAGCAGCAGCGGCTCTTGCGGCTCGGGCAACAGTCGCGTCTCCGGGACGACGTCTGCGTGCACGGCGGCGACGCGCAGGTTGAACAGCGCCGCGCCGCAGCCGATGTGCAAAGCCCGGTTGTCGGGGTCGGAGTGGGGCATGGCCCGCTCCGGGTCGGCGTACAGCAGCACGAGACGCTCGCCGGTCAGGAAGCGGAAGCGCCACGGCTGCGCGTTGTGCATGGAGGGGGCCGCCGTGGCCTCGGCCACCATGCTCGCCACCGTCTTGTCATCGAGTCGCGATGCCATGGCGTTCTCCTCGTAGGCTACGGATGCGACGGGTCCCAGTCGGCGGGTACCCCGGCAGGCGGAGCGGTGCACGTGCCGGCACCGCCGCGGCGACGGGCCGCTTCCCGCCACTTCTCCACCACCGGACGGTCGCGGGAATCCACGGCAGTGCGCGGGTGAGCACCACCTCCCATCACCCACGGCAGCACGCGGCGGGCACGGGGGCCGGCCGTCCCCAGCCGGGCGGTTCGGGGCTGGCCGGGGAGCGGCAGGCACAGTCGTGGCCGAGCCGACGGTCGCCTGCCGCTTCTCCTCCGGCAACCCGGGTTGGTCAGCTCCCCGGGAGACGGGCGGCGACGTATTCGGTGAGGTCCAGGAGCCGGTTGGTGTAGCCCCACTCATTGTCGTACCAGCCGAACACCTTGACCAGTTCGCCGTGCGCCTGCGTCAGCGGGGCGTCGAACACGCAGGAGGCGGGGTCGCCCACGACGTCCCGGGAGACGATGGGTGCGTCAGACACCCGCAGCACGCCCTTCAGCAGCCCGTCGGCAGCCTCCCGGAACGCGGCATTCACCTCCTCCGCGGTCACCGGCCGTTCCAGGACCACGCTCAGGTCGGTCAGCGAGCCGTCCTCGACCGGCACCCTTACTGCGATGCCATCCAAGGTCCCGGCCAACTCCGGCAGGACCAGTCCCACGGCGCGGGCGGCTCCGGTGCTGGTGGGAATGATGTTGACGGCCGCGCTGCGACCCCGGCGCGGGTCCTTGTGCGGGCCATCGAGGACGACCTGGTCGTTGGTGTAGCCGTGGATGGTGGTCATCAGGCCCTTGACGAGGCCGAAGTGCTCGTCAAGCACCTTGACCATGGGCGCCACGCAGTTGGTGGTGCAGGAGGCGTTGGAGACGACGTGGTCGTTCTCCGGGTCGTACGTGCCTTCGTTGACGCCCATCACGATCGTGGCGTCGACTCCCTTGCCCGGCACGGACAGCAGGACCTTGTGCGCCCCCGCGTTCAGGTGCAGCCCGGCGTCCTCGCGGGTGCGGAAGCGGCCGGTGGACTCGATAACGACGTCCACCGCGAGGTCGCCCCAGGCCAGAGCGGCCGGGTCGCGTTCGGCGGTCACGGCGATGCGGTGCCCGTCGACGGTGAGTGAGGTGTCGTCGTGCTCGACGGTGCGGCCGAGGCGGCCGTATGTCGAGTCGTACGCCAGCAGGTGCGCGAGTGCGGCCGGCGAGGTGATGTCGTTGATCGCCACCACCTGGACCGGTGTGTCCGCCGATGTCTCCGCGCGCTCGAGCACCAGGCGCAGGTAGTTGCGTCCGATGCGGCCGAAGCCGTTGATTCCCACGCGCACGCTCATGGTCGTCGCCCTCCCGGTCGATCCGCGTCTGTATGCGCTGCCAGCCTGGCTGCCGGGGAGGGGATCGGACTTGGGCCGGACGGGGGCGAGCCGGGGGACGTTCGGCCCCCGGCTCGCCGCAGGCGTCAGTGGCCTTGTTGCTTGAGCCGGTCCTGGGCCTGGGTGGCGATGACGGCGGCCTGGATGCGCCGCTCCACACCGAGCTTGGCCAGCAGCCGGGAGATGTGGTTCTTCACCGTCTTCTCGGCGAGATAGAGCCGCTGGCCGATCTGCCGGTTGGTAAGGCCCTCTCCGATGAGGGCCAGGATCTCCCGTTCCCGCTCGGTCAGGCCCGGCAGTGCGTCGGGCTCGGGCTCCGGCTCCTGGCCCTGGCGCAGCCGGGCCATCAGCCTGGCGGTGGCGCTGGGGTCGAGGAGGGACTGGCCGGCGGCCACCGTGCGCACGGCCGTCACCAGGTCGGTGCCCTGGATCTGCTTGAGCACGTAGCCGGACGCGCCCGCCATGATCGAGTCGAGCAGGGCCTCCTCGTCGTCGAACGAGGTCAGCATCAGGCAGGCCAGCTCCGGCATCTGCGAGCGCAGCTCCCGGCACACGGTCACGCCGTCGCCGTCGGGCAGGCGCACGTCGAGCACCGCCACCTGCGGGCGCAGCGCGGGCACCCGGACCAGCGCCTGCTCGGCATTGGCGGCCTCGCCGACGACGGTGATGTCCGGTTCGTCGTTCAGCAGGTCGTGCACCCCGCGCCGTACCACCTCATGGTCGTCCAGAAGAAAGACCCGGATCGGGTTGTCGGGGCCAGGCTGCTCGCCGTCCGCCATCGGATGCTCCTCGTTCTGCGCTGTCTGAATCCTGCACCGGGCTGGCCCCACTGGGCGTAACCGGTCCCTGCCTATCGCAGATCTTGCGCGATCCGGGGCCGAAGGGCCAGGGCCGGTCGGCCCTACGGGCTCCAGCGCATCGTCTTCCCACAACTTCGAGGGGGAACCACCCGGCACACCGGGCTGCGCCGGGACCGCCGAACGGCGCATCTCAGGGCCTGTCGGCCCCCTCCACGAGGACGTCCAGCACCTGCCGCCATGCCGGAGTGCGGCCGACCCTGGAACTGCACCGCACCGACAGAGGTTGAGGAGCATTCCCCATGAAGGCAGCAGTCGTCCGGTCCTTCGGCGAGCCGCTGGTGGTCGAGGAGCGGCCGGACGCGCAGCCCGGACCCGGCCAGGTCCGCGTTCGTCTCGAGGCGTCCGGGCTGTGCCACACCGACATCCACGCCGCGCACGGTGACTGGCCGGTGAAGCCGACCCCACCGTTCGTCCCCGGTCACGAGGGCGTCGGCATCGTCGAGGCGCTCGGGGAAGGAGTGACCCATCCGGCGGTCGGGCAGCGTGTGGCAGTGCCCTGGCTGGGCTGGGCCTGCGGGCGCTGCGAGCACTGCCTGTCGGGCTGGGAGACGCTGTGCGAGCAGCAGCACAACACCGGCTACAGCGTGGACGGCGGGTACGCCGAGAAGATGCTCGCCCCCGCGGACTTCGCCGCTGTCGTCCCCGACGGTATCGACCCGCGCGATGCGGCCCCGCTGACCTGCGCCGGCGTCACGACATACAAGGCACTGAAGGTCGCCGGCGTCCGGCCGACCCAGCTGGTGGCGATCTCCGGTGTCGGTGGGCTCGGTCACCTGGCCGTGCAGTATGCGAAGATCGCCGGAGCCACGGTCGCCGCGATCGACGTCACCGACGACAAGCTCGAACTGGCCAGGGAGCTCGGCGCCGACATCCTCATCGACGCCCGCAAGGAGGACCCGGCCGAGGTGCTCAAGGAGCACGGCGGCGCCCACGCGGCCATCGCGCTGGCCGTCAACGAGCAGGCGTTCTCCTCCGTCTACGGCGGGCTGCGGCGCGGCGGCAAACTGGTCATGGTCGCCCTGCCCGCCGGCGGAACCATCCAGGTGCCGATCTTCGACACCGTCCTGAACGGCACCTCCGTCATCGGCTCCATCGTGGGCACCCGCCAGGACCTGGACGAGGTCTTCCAGCTGCACGCCGCCGGACGCACCAAGGTCATCTACGAGACCCGGCCGCTGGAGACGGTCAACGAATCCATCGCCGAAGTACTGGACGGACGGATCAAGGCACGCATCGTCTTCGAGATGTGACCCGGCCGCGCCCGGCTGCTGCACCTCGTGTACCGACCGGGGTGCAGCTCCGCGAGTGGCCAAGGCCCCCTGGGAAGCTGGAAGGAAGAACACCGCCATGGTCCGTTACGTACACGCGTTCACCGAGGGCGGCCGGGGCATGGCCGACCTGCTCGGCGGCAAAGGCGCCAATCTGGCCGAGATGACCCGGATGAGCCTGCCGGTGCCGCCCGGGTTCACCGTCACCACCGAAGCCTGCCGTGCCTTCCTCGCCACCGGCGCCGAACCGGAGGGCCTGTTCCACGAGATCTCCGATCATCTGACCGTCCTGGAACAGGCCGCCGGACGACAACTGGGGCAGCCGGACGACCCGCTGCTGCTCTCCGTCCGCTCCGGGGCCCGCTTCTCGATGCCCGGCATGATGGAGACGATCCTGGACATCGGCCTGGGGGACGCCTCCGTCCTCGGTCTGGCGAAGGTTTCCGGGAACGACCGCTTCGCCTGGGACTCCTACCGCCGCCTTGTGCAGATGTTCGGCAGCACCGTCATGGGCGTCGATGGCGCACTGTTCGAGAACGTCATGGCCCGCCTCAAGGAGGCCCGCGGCGCGGTGGACGACCTGGGCCTGGACGCAAGTGATCTGTCCGAGCTCGTCGAGGCGTACAAGGAGCTGATCCGCCAGGAGACCGGGGAGTACTTCCCCCAGTCCCCCGCCGAGCAGCTGCGCCGGGCGGTGCTGGCCGTCTTCGAGTCCTGGAACGGCGAGCGCGCCCGCCTCTACCGCCACCGCGAGCACATACCCGACGACCTGGGTACGGCGGTCAACGTGCAGACCATGGTCTTCGGCAACCTCGGTCCCGACTCGGGCAGCGGTGTCGCCTTCACCCGCGACCCGGCCACCGGACAGCCCGGCCTGTACGGCGACTACCTGCCCAACGCCCAGGGCGAGGACGTCGTCGCAGGCATCCGCAACACCGTCCCCCTGGACGAGCTGGGCCGCCTGAACCCCGGCGCATTCACTCAACTACGCGATCACATGCGGACATTGGAGACCCACTACCGGGACTTGTGCGACATCGAGTTCACCATCGAGCGCGGCCGGCTGTGGATGCTGCAGACCCGGCTCGGCAAGCGCACCGCCGAGGCCGCGTTCGCCATCGCCGCCGCGCTGGTCGACGAGGGGCTCATCACCTCCGATGAGGGTCTGGCGCGGGTCAGCGGTCACGAGCTGGCCCGGCTGATGTTCCCCCGCTTCGACACCTCCGCGGTCCGGGCCGCGCTCACGCACGGCATTCCGGCCTCACCCGGGGCCGCCGTGGGCGCCGCGGTGTTCGACTCCGCCGAGGCGGTCCGGCGGGCCGCCGCCGGGGAGAAGGTCGTCCTCGTACGGCAGGAGACCACCCCCGACGACCTGCCCGGCATGGTCGCCGCACAGGCCGTGCTGACCAGCCGGGGCGGCAAGACCAGCCACGCGGCCGTGGTCGCCCGCGGCATGGGCAAGGTGTGCGTGTGCGGCGCAGAAGAGATCGCAGTCGACC
>NZ_JBEXSH010000572.1:0-5846 GCF_040613555.1 Streptomyces sp. NPDC006265 | reverse complement strand
TGTCCGGGACCCGACTGCGCCGCGAGCGGGGCGGTGACGTCGAGGACGTTGCCGACGCCCTTCGGGTAGCTGTTGGTGTTGTTGTCCGGAGGGGTACCCCCTCCGGCGCACATCGATCGCTCCAGGGCCGTATACACGGCGGGAGCGGCCCGCGCCTGGGTGCCCGGGACGACCGCGACGAAACCGGGGTCAGCCGAAACGCTCGATGCGGATCCGGTGCACCGGCTGACCGGCCGTCACCAGCAGCCTGGAGGCGTGCTCGGCGAAGGAGTTGGAGCCGCACACATAGGCCTCCCACCCACCAGAGGGCTGCTCGGCCAGGAGCGGCGCCACATGTGCGGCCGCCATACGTCCGACCGTCGTCCCCGCAGGCGCGCTCCGCGTGAAGACAGATGTCGTCTCCGCACCCAACTCCCGGGCGTAGAGGAGCTCCTCGGGGCTGCGCGCGGACACCAGCAGCCGCAGCGGCACAGTCAGGTTCCGTGCCCGGTGGTGCCGGACCATCGACATCAGCGGGACGACGCCGGAACCGGCGCCTAGGAGTAGCGCGGGCCGGTCGCCCGGCCAGGCGAAGAAGCCGCTCACCGGGCCCCGCACCTCGACCCGGTCGCCGGGCCGGGCGACGGTGTGGAACCAGCCCGAGACCTCGCCGCCCTCGACGTGGTCCAGGGTCAGCTCGACATGCCCGCAGTCGTCCGGCGCGGACGCGATCGAGTAGTGCCGCTGGGCCGCGTAGCCGTCCTCGGCGGTCAGCCGCACCATCAGGTGCTGGCCGGGCAGGTGCCCCGGCCATCCGGGCACGGCGAGCCGGAAGGTGGCGGCGCGGGGGGTCTCGCGGCGGATCTCGGTGACCGTGGCGGTCTGCCACTCGGACGCGGCCTGCTCGCTCACGGCGATGCGCCCGGGCACGGCGAACCGTGTCGGAGGCACGAAGGTCTCTGTCACGGCGGTCTCAGTCACCGGAATACCTCTGCTCCTCCCACGGGTTTCCCCGCTCGTGATAGCCGTTCTGCTCCCAGAAGCCCGGCTCGTGGTGGTCGAGGATCCGCAGGCCCGCGATCCACTTGGCGCTCTTCCAGAAGTACAGGTGCGGCACCACCAGCCGCGCCGGGCCCCCGTGCTCGGGGGCGAGGGGCCTCCCGTCGTACTCCCACGCGATCCAGGCGCGCCCGCCGGTCAGGTCGGCCAGCGGGAGGCTCGCGGTGTAGCCGGTGTGCGCATAGGCGACGGCATGGGTGGCCGACCCATGGGGCCGGACCGCATCCAGGAACGGGTCCAGGGACACGCCGGCGAACCGCACCCCGAACTTCGACCAGCTCGTCACACAGTGGATGGCGCCCTCGTACGCCGACGGGGGCAGCCGGTGCGCCTCGTCCCAGCCCCAGGTGCGGGGCTCGGCCACCAGCCCGTCGACGCGGAACGTCCAGTCGGCGGGCGTCAGCTCGGGAGTGACCTCGGCGGACAGGACGGGCCAGTCGTCGCCCGTGTCGTACTGGCCGGGTGGCAGACCGGGGTCGGCGGCGCGCGGGCGCCCGGTGAAGCCTCGGGTGATGTGCATGCGGTGGTGCCTCCGGGCCGGGCCGACGGTGCCCGCCGGACCGGATGATCAGTGATTGCGTATTCAACCGTACGGGGAGTGCGGCCTACTCCTCCCGGCCGGGGCCGGGCCAGGCGTTGTAGCGCACGAGATACTCGGCGAACCGGCTCAGGTCCTCCGCCGGCCAGTCGGCCAGGCGCTCCCGGAAGGCCGCCCGCCGGCTCTCGGTGACCTGCGCCAGGATGTGCCGCCCGGCCCGCGTCAGGTGCAGCACCTGGACGCGCTGGTCCGTCGTGTCCGGGCGGCGCTCGATGAGGCCGGCACGCTCCAGGGCGGCCACCTGGCGGCTGACGGTGGACTTGTCCAGGGCGTAGTGGGCGGCCAGGTCGGTGGCGCGGCAGCCGCCGACCTCCTCCAGATGCCCGAGCAGCGTGTACGACACCAGCGAGAGCTCGGGGTGCATCCGGCCCGCGGCGGCCCGGGCCCGGCGGGCGAACACCGTCATCTCCCGCTGGATGGTCTCGACGGCGTCGGCGGTGTGCACGGGACCTCCCTCACCACGGTGGTGCTCGGCTCCCTCCATGGTTGCATAACCCAACCACCCGGCCGGACGGCGTCACCGTCGCCGTACCCGCCGGCCGGCCCGTCGGGGTAGAGTTGCCGTCCGGCCGGGCGGGGACCCGGTCGCCGGAAGCCGAGGAGGTGAGACCCATTACCGCTGTGTCAGCTCGGGTGCTCTCCTCTCGACGTCGCGCGGATCGCCGGTCGTAGGCGATCGCCGGAGCGCCCTTCGGTTTCCGAAAGGCTTCTGGGCTTCCATGCCGTCTGTGTCTGCCGTCCCCCCTTCCACACCGTCCTCCCGTGACTCCGTCGTCGCCGCCCTGCGCACCGCGGGGTGCGTCTTCGCCGAGGACGAGGCCGACTTGATCCTCGCCACCGCGCGCACCCCGGCCGAGGCCGCCGCCATGGTCGAGCGCCGCGTCGCCTCACCACCCGGAACGTCTCCGTCCAGGAAGGCGTCGGTCGTGGCCCGCCGCCCCCGGCGCCGCCCCCCACCGGAGGTCTGATCGGCGGGGTCGACGAGGGCGAGCGCGGCGGACTCGTCCACCGGCTGGGCGGCAACGGCCCCGGCCCCGCCTCCGATCGGCACCTCGAGGACGTACGCGCTCCCGCTCATCCCCGGCACGTCATGCGTCTGAAGCACACCGCCGTGGGCCCGGACGATCCCGCGCACGATGGGCTCGTGCACGGTGTCGCCACCGGCGTACGGCCCGCGCACCTCGATGCGTACGACCTCGCCGCGCTGCGCCGCCGCCACCACGACGGTGTTGTCCAGGTAACCGCCCGCCGACACGGGCGTGTTGCCGGTCGCGTCGACCCCGGCCACGTCGGCGACGAGATGCGCGAGGGCGGTCGCGAGCAGCCGGGGATCGACCTCGGCCTCGATGGGCGGCGCGTGCACGGCGAACTGCACCCGCCCGGGCCCGATCAGCTCGACGGCACCGTCGACGCCGGCCGCGACGACGGCGTCCAGCATCACCTTCGTACGGGAGACGCTCTCGCCGCCGGTGTCGAGCCGCTGGTAGCCGAGGACGTTGTCGATCAGCGTCGTGATGCGCGAGTAGCCGGCCGACAGGTGGTGCAGCACCTGGTTGGCCTCGGGCCACAGCTGCCCGGCGTCGTCGGCGGCCAGTGCGGCCAGCTCGCGGCGCAGCTCCTCCAGCGGTCCGCGCAGTGACCGGCCCAGCAGGGTCAGCAGCTGCTCGTGCCGGGCGGCGAGCGCCTCGAACCGGTCCTTCTCGCGCTCCCCGAGGGCGGCGTAGCGGTCCTCGCCCGCGGCGAGTTCCTCGGCGTGCCGTTCGGTCAGCTCCTCCAGCTCGGTGACGTGCTGCTGGCGCAGTGCGGTGAGCTCGGAGGCGTGCTCCTCGGCGATCCGCTCCAGTTCCTCGGCATGCTGCTTCTCCGCCGCTCTCTTCTCCTCGACGACGGCGTCGTACGGCCGCCGGTCGGTGAAGGTCATCACGGCGCCGACGAGCTGCTCGCCGTCCCGCACGGGCGCGGTCGTCAGGTCGACCGGCACCTTGCCGCCGTCCTTGGAGTACAGCACCTGCCCGCGCACCCGGTGCTTGCGCCCGGAGCGCAGGGTGTCGGCGAGCGGCGAGTCCTCGTAGGGGAAGGGCGAGCCGTCGGGGCGCGAGTGCAGGACGAGGTCGTGCAGTTTGCGTCCGCCGAGATCGCTGGCCCGGAATCCCAGTATCTGGGCGGCGGCCGGATTGACGAGCACGATCCGTCCGTCGGTGTCGGTGCCGACGACGCCCTCGGACGCGGCCCGCAGGATCATCTCGGTCTGCCGCTGCGAGCGCGCGAGCTCGGCCTCGGTGTCCACGGTCCCGGTCAGGTCCCTCACGACGAGCATGAGCAGCTCGTCACCGCTGTACCCGTAACCGTCGTAGGCCTGCTGCCCGTTCTCCAGATTCGCACTGGTGACCTCGACGGGGAACTCGGTCCCGTCGGTCCTGCGCGCGATCATCCGGGTGGGCTTGGTCCGGGCGTGCGGATCGAGGTGTTCCGGGCGCCGCATGGAGCCGGGGATGAGCTTGGAGTCGAATTGCGGCAGCAGATCGAGCAGCCCGCGGCCCACCAGAGCGGTCCCCGGGGTCTCGAAGGCCTCCAGGGCGATGGTGTTGGCGTTGACGACCGTGCCGTTGGCGTTGACCAGCACCAACGCGTCAGGGAGGGCGTCCAGTATGGCTGCGAGGCGAGCAGCGCCTCGGGATGGCCTGCTGCTCACGAGACGCTTCCTCCCTGTTACCGCACCTTGCCGACCGCTCGGGCCATCTTGCCAACCGTCCCGCGGCGTGTCACGCGAGGGAGTCTAAGGGCTGCGGTTGCGCTCGCGACGCCGGATGGGAGCGAGGTCGCACGAGGAGGTGACCCCGAACTGACGACCGAGTAACCGCCAAACGCCCGCCCTCCTGCGACGACGTCGCGGGACCTCCGCGGGACCTTTACGACGACGGCGTTTCTGTACCTTTTGGCCGGGCTGGCGTGATGGGGGCGGAGAGTGGCGCAAATGGGGTGGGGGGGGGACGGGGTGTGCGGGGCGCGGGGCCGGGGGGTGCGGGGTGGCGGGTGCGGGGCACCGGCCGACGCCGCGACGCCCCGGGCCCCGACGGCCCGACAGTCGGCCCAGGCGCCTGCGGTCGGCTCAGGCGCCCGCGGTCGGCTCAGCCCTTGGCAGCCCGGTCGCTCCCCACCCCCGGCAGGAGCGGCACGAGCCGGTCCCAGCGGGAGATCTGGCAGCCGTCCCGGCGGTCGTACGTGGCGTCGACGGGCCGTCCGGCCCAGGTGCCGGTGACGTGCGCGGTGGCCGGGCCGCCGTACTGCATGGTGCAGAAGCCGCCCTCCGGCGCGGGTGCGAAGACGTCCTGCCCCCACCGCGTGTCCTTCGCCAGTGCGGCGCAGGCGCCGCTCGGGTCGGGGTGGCTGCCGCCGTCGGGGCCGCAGTACAGCTCGAAGGTTCCGTCGGCCCCGTCGCCGGCGTTCCGCACGGTGACGGTGAGGTGATCGCGGTCCGGGCCGTCGCCGGGCCTGACGGGGGACAGCAGGTCGGACCCGCCGGCCTGGGCATACGCGGCCGGGGGCGCCGCGGTCAGCGACCCGGCGGCGGCGACGGAGGCGGCGGCACCGACGAGGAGGCGCCGCAGGACGGGGCGGGCGGTGGCCCGGGGAGTGGCAGGCAACATGCCCTGCCTAACGCGGCGCGGCCCCGGACGTTGCGCGCGCACGCCCGGGCGGGGGCCCGCAGGGGCCTGACAAGGCCTTTGCCCTGCGCCCCGCCCGCCTAGTACCGTGGGGGTCGATTGGTGACAGCACGCTCGACTGTGTCATCATCGGCACGCACCGCTCGCGCTCGCGCGGGAGTGATGCTGGAGGCGTCGCCTAGTCCGGTCTATGGCGCCGCACTGCTAATGCGGTTTGGGACTTACATCCCATCGAGGGTTCAAATCCCTCCGCCTCCGCACTCGATCACGAAGCCCCGGTCACCCGACCGGGGCTTCGCTGTCGTTGCACCCTCGAAGTGCGGCCGGAAGTGCCGTTTCCCCAGCTCACAAGGGGTATGGCTAACGGATTTCACATGGCGGCGGCAGTCATGTAATGTTCTTCCTGTCGCCGCGAGCGAGCCGGAAGGCCCGAGAGCGGCGAAAAAACAGAACAAGCACTCGTAGCTTAACGGATAGAGCATCTGACTACGGATCAGAAGGTTGCAGGTTCGAATCCTGCCGAGTGCACACAGGTCAAAGGCCCC
>NZ_JBEXSH010000571.1:0-5847 GCF_040613555.1 Streptomyces sp. NPDC006265 | reverse complement strand
AGGCCGGCATGGCCCTCAACGACTGGGCCGACCGCGACGTGGACGCCGTCGAACGCCCGCACCGCCCCCTGCCCTCCGGCCGCATCCGGCCGGCCGCCGCCCTCACGGCGGCCTGCGCCCTCACCGGCGCCGGACTGGCCCTGGCCGCCGGGGCGGGCCGCCCTGCCGTAGCCGTCGCCGCACCCCTCGCGGCGACCGTCTGGGCGTACGACCTCGGCCTGAAACACACACCCGCCGGGCCCGTGGCCATGGGCGCGGCACGCGGCCTCGACCTGCTCCTGGGAGCCGCGGCCACGAGTGGCAGCACCCGCCCGGCCCTGCCCTCCGCCGCCCTCCTCGGCACCCACACCCTTGCCGTCACCACGGTCTCCCGCCAGGAGGCCCAGGGCGGCTCATCCCTGCCACCCCTGGCCGCCCTCGCGACGACGGCCTTGCTGACCCGACTGGTGACGCGTCACTCTGCCGGAGCGACGGGAGGCAGCGGGCAGCCCATCGTCCCCGGACCGACGCGAGGCCGGTGGCAGGTGGCCCTCTTTGGGCCGGCTGGTCCCCGAGGGGTCCTGCAGCAGGGACAGGAGTCCGGAGCGCTGCTCACCACCGTCCTCGGGGCCGCCTACGCAGTGACGACCGCCCGCCCCTACTTCCACGCCACCCTGAATCCCTCACCCCCTCTCACCCAACGCGCCGTCGGCTCCGGCATCCGTGCCACGATCCCCCTCCAGGCCGCCCTCACGGCCCGCTCCCGGGGCACGGTCACGGCACTCCTCATCGCCGCACTCGCCCCTCTCGGAGCCCGGTTCGCGAAGAGGGTGAGCGTCACATGAGCGCCGAAGCCCGGGCCTCCGATTCCCGAGCAGCCTCCGAAAGCCGTGCGGGGGCGTCGGGTGCACCCAGCCCCCGGGCCTCGGCTGTCTCGCCCGGCGCCATCGCCCGGGCCGCCGCCTCGCCCCACACCACCGGCACCCCTCCCGGTGCCGTCCCTCCCCTCCGCTTCGGCTACGGCACCAACGGTCTCGCCGATCTCCGGCTCGAGGACGCCCTCTCCCTCCTCGCCGACCTCGGGTACGACGGCGTCGGACTGACCCTCGACCACATGCACCTCGACCCGCTCGCGCCCGACCTCGCCGCCCGCACAAGTCGGGTCGCGCACCGGCTGGACGCGCTCGGGCTGGGCGTCACCATCGAGACGGGCGCCCGCTACGTCCTCGACCCGCGCCGCAAGCACGGACCGTCCCTGCTGGACCCGCACCCGGACGACCGAGCCCGCCGCGCCGACCTCCTCGTCCGGGCCGTCCGGGTCGCCGCCGACCTCGGCGCCCACGCGGTGCATTGCTTCAGCGGTGTCGTCCCCGAGGGGACCGACACGGACACGGCGTTGAAACGCCTCGCCGAGACCCTGACCCCCGTCCTGGACGCCGCCGCCTTTGCGGGCATCCCACTGGCCGTCGAACCGGAGCCGGGCCACCTCCTCGCCACCCTGGCCGACTTCCACCGGCTCCGCAGCGCCCTCGGCGACCCCGAACTCCTCGGACTCACCCTGGACATCGGCCACTGCCAGTGCCTCGAGCCCCTTTCCCCCGCCGACTGCGTGCGCGCCGCCGGCCCCTGGTTGCGGCACGTCCAGATCGAGGACATGCGGCGCGGCGTCCACGAGCACCTCCCCTTCGGGGACGGGGAGATCGACTTCCCACCCGTCCTGGCGGCCCTCGCCGCCACCGGCTACCAGGGGCTGACCGTCGTCGAACTGCCCCGCCACTCCCACGCCGGCCCGCACTTCGCCGCGCACTCCCTCCCGTTTCTCCGCCACGCCGAGCGGACCGCGGCCACCGCGCCGCCTGCTTCCGCTCCGGCCCTCCCGCATGCCGCGCCACCCCACGGCGCTCCCTCCGCCACCCCTGAGGGGAGCAGCACCAGATGACCCGTCCCCGCGCCACACCAGCGGCGAGAACCGAGAAGACCCAGAACACCCAGAGCGCCCAGGACTTGAAGGACACCGACCGGAGCACCCGGGGCGCCCAGGACCCCAAGGACACCGACCGGAGCACCCAGGACCCGGGCGTTGCCCGCACCCGCACCCCGACCCGCCTCCCCAACCGGGACACCGCCCTCACTCCTTCGCTCGCCGACCTCCACGACCACCTCGCCACCCACCTCGACCCGGCAGCCCGCACCTGGCTCGACCACGCCCTGGACGAGGCCGCCGGCCACCCCGGCATCCACGGGCCCATCTCCGTATGGGAGCTGCGTCTCGCCGAAGCCGGGCGGCGCTGCGGTGCCGCGCACGCCGACGCCGCACGCGTCCTCATCCTGGACGCGGCCCGCGCCGGCACCGACGCCCTGACCCGGGTCTACTTCCAGGGCACCGCCGACGAGCGCCGGGCCGTGCTGCACGCCCTGCCGCACCTGGTGTCCGGACCGGGCGCGCTCCCCCTGATCGAGGATGCCCTGCGCACCAACGACACCCGGCTCCTCAGCGCCGCCGTCGGCCCCTACGCCGCGCGGCACCTGGCCGCCCACGCCTGGCGTCACGCCGTGCTGAAGTGCCTGTTCACCGGCGTGCCGGTCGACCACGTGGCGGCGCTGTCCCGACGCGCCGCCGGCGACGGCGAACTCGCCCGGATGCTGGGCGACCACGCCGCCGAACGCACCGCCGCCGGCCGTACGGTCCCCGAGGATCTGCACCGCGTCCTGGAGCTGACCGAGTCCGAGTCCGTCACCCCGGCCCCTGTCACGGACCACCCCCACGGCAAGGAGTCCTGATGCGCATCTTCGACCCCCACATCCACATGACGTCCCGGACCACCGACGACTACGAGGCCATGTACGCCGCCGGTGTCCGCGCCGTCGTCGAGCCGTCCTTCTGGCTCGGCCAGCCGCGCACCTCGCCCGCCTCCTTCCGCGACTACTTCGACGCCCTCCTCGGCTGGGAGCCCTTCCGCGCCGCCCAGTACGGCATCGCCCACCACTGCACGATCGCCCTCAACCCCAAGGAGGCCAACGACCCGCGCTGTCTGCCCGTCCTCGACGAGCTGCCCCGGTATCTCGTCAAGGACAATGTCGTGGCGGTGGGGGAGATCGGCTACGACTCCATGACTCCGGCCGAGGACACCGCCCTCGCCGCGCAGCTCCAGCTCGCCGCCGACCACGGCCTGCCCGCCCTCGTGCACACCCCGCACCGCGACAAACTCGCCGGACTGCGCCGCACCCTCGACGTCGTCCGCGAGTCCGCACTGGCCCCGGAGCGCGTCCTGGTCGACCATCTCAACGAGACCACCGTCAAGGAGGCCAGGGGCAGCGGCTGCTGGCTCGGCTTCTCCGTCTATCCCGACACCAAGATGGACGAGGAACGCACGGTCGCGCTCCTGCGCGCCTACGGCACCGAGCAGGTCCTGGTGAACTCCGCCGCCGACTGGGGAAGGAGCGATCCCCTCAAGACCCGCAAGGTCGGCGACCTCATGCTGGCCGAGGGCTTCGACGAGGACGACGTCGACCAGGTGCTGTGGCGCAACCCCGTCGCCTTCTACGGGCTCAGCGGCCGTCTGAACCTCGACGTCGCGGGGACGGAGGCCACCCACGAGGGCAACTCCGTCCTCCGCGGCGCCCCGAAGGATCGGCACGAGCCGGACCCCGCCCGTCGCTCCTCGGCTCGCGTCCCCGCCGTGGAGGAGTGAACCATGCGCTTCCGCCACCCCGACGGCACCACCGTCCACCTCGCCTACTGCACCAACGTCCACCCCGCCGAGACGCTCGACGGGGTCCTCGCCCAGCTTCGCGACCACTGCGAACCCGTCCGCCGCCGCCTCGGCCGCGACCGGCTCGGTATCGGTCTGTGGCTCGCCAGGGACGCCGCTCACGCCCTGGTCACCGACCCCTCGGCGCTGCGCGGCCTGCGCACCGAACTCGACCGGCGCGGCCTCGAGGTCGTCACCCTCAACGGCTTCCCCTATGAGGGCTTCGGCGCCGAGGAGGTCAAGTACCGCGTCTACAAGCCGGACTGGGCCGACCCGGAACGCCTCGACCACACCACCGCCCTGGCGCGCGTCCTCGCCGGGCTCCTCCCCGACGACGTCACCGACGGGACCATCTCCACCCTGCCCCTCGCCTGGCGCACCGCCTGCGACGACGGGCGCGCGCAGACCGCCCGCACCGCGTTGCGGACCCTCGCCGAACGCCTCGACGCCCTCGAAGAGCTGACCGGCCGCTCCATCCGCGTCGGCCTGGAACCGGAACCCGGCTGCGTCGTCGAGACGACCCACGATGCCATCGCCCCGCTCACCGCGATCGGCCACGACCGCGTCGGCATCTGCCTCGACACCTGCCACCTCGCCACCTCCTTCGAAGACCCCCACACCGCCCTGGACGCGCTCACCGCAGCCGGCGTGCCCGTCGTCAAGTCCCAGCTCTCCGCCGCCCTGCACGCCGAACACCCGCATCTCCCCGAGGTGCGCGAGGCCCTCGCCGCCTTCGCCGAACCCCGCTTCCTGCACCAGACCCGGACCGCCACCGCAGCCGGCCTGCGTGCCACCGACGACCTCGACGAGGCCCTCGCCGGACACGCCCTGCCCGACGCCTCACCCTGGCGCTCCCACTTCCACGTCCCCCTGCACGCCGCTCCCGCCGCGCCCCTCACCTCCACCCTCCCGGTCCTGAAATCCGTACTGACCCGGCTCGTGGGCGGCCCGGCCCCGCTCACACGCCACCTGGAGGTCGAGACCTACACCTGGCAGGCACTCCCGTCCGAGCTGCGTCCCAAGGGCCGCACCCAGCTCGCCGAGGGCATCGCCGCCGAACTCACCCTCGCCCGCGACCTGCTGACCGACCTCGGCCTGAAGGAGCTGCCATGAGCACCGGCTCCCATGAGCGCCCCGACCCGGCCGTCCCGCTCCCGGCCGCCACGGCCCGCCCCACCCCGCTCCTCGTCCTCGACGTCGTCGGCCTCACCCCCCGTCTCCTCGACCACATGCCCCACCTCAAGGCGCTCGGCCGGTCCGGCTCCCGCGCCCCGCTCGGCACCGTCCTGCCCGCCGTCACCTGCGCCGCCCAGTCCACGTTCCTCACCGGCACCATGCCCTCGGAGCACGGCATCGTCGGCAACGGCTGGTACTTCCGCGAGCTCGGCGACGTCCTGCTGTGGCGCCAGCACAACGGGCTCGTGGCCGGCGACAAGCTCTGGGACGCCGCCCGCCGCGCCCACCCCGGCTACACCGTCGCGAACATCTGCTGGTGGTACGCCATGGGCGCCGACACCGACATCACCGTCACACCCCGTCCGGTCTACTACGCCGACGGTCGCAAGGAACCCGACTGCTACACCCGGCCGGTCGCACTCCACGACGAACTCACCGAGAAACTCGGCACGTTCCCCCTGTTCCACTTCTGGGGCCCCGGAGCCGACCTCGTCTCCAGCCGGTGGATCATCGACGCGACCCGCCACATCATCCGCACCCGGCACCCCGACCTGACGCTCTGCTACCTCCCTCATCTCGACTACGACCTGCAGCGCTTCGGCCCCGACGACCCGCGCTCCCTGAAAGCGGCGACCGACCTGGATGCCGCCCTGGCCCCGCTGCTGGACGACGCCCGCGCCGAGCGCCGTACCGTCGTCGCGCTGTCCGAGTACGGCATCACTCGTGTGAACCGGCACGTCGACATCAACCGCGCCCTGCGCCGCGCAGGCCTGCTCGAGGTGCACACGCAGGACGGCATGGAGTACCTCGACCCGATGGCCTCCCGGGCCTTCGCGGTCGCCGACCAGCGGGCCGCCACCGACGGCGTCATCCGCTCCGGGCGCACCAGCCTGGACCTGTCCGCCATCACCGGCGAGTCCATGCCCGTCGAGGCGGGCGT
>NZ_JBEXSH010000570.1:0-5856 GCF_040613555.1 Streptomyces sp. NPDC006265 | reverse complement strand
GGGGAGGATGACCTGTGCGGGACTACCTGTAGGTGATGTCCGAGGTGGAGTAGAGGCAGTTCTTGCTGTCGGGTCCGGAGCCGACGGCCGTGTTGTTGTTGTACTTCTGGCAGGGCACGACCTTGCGGCCGGAGTCGTTGCGGATCGTGATGTTCCGCAGTGTCGCCACGTCGTTGCGGTTGACGTTGATGCCGACGAGCCGCGCGGTGGAGCCGGTGCCGGTCACGTCGACGGTGTTGAGGTTGACCTTGCGCGTGTACTGCGTGGAACAGTCGCCGCACGAGCGGTACAGCGTCTTGAACTCCTGCACCGCGAAGTTGGAGATGGTCAGCGTGCCGCCGCCGTTGTGCTGGAAGACCTTGTCCGCGGCCTTCTTCGCTCCACCGCCGATCACCTGGTAGGTCGCGCCGTTGCCGCCGCGGAAGGTGGCGGCGTCCTCGCCGACGTCCTCCCACCAGACGTTCTGCAGCGTGCAGCTGCCCTCGCAGTGGATGCCGTCGGCCGCGGGGGCGCCGAGGATGACGTTCTTCAGCACCGCGCCGTTCGCGAGCTTGAAGATCGGGTCCTGGCCCTCCTCCTGGCCGTCACCGGCCAGGTCCCCGGTGCCGTAATACCGCTTCATCCCGTAGTCCTTGGTGCCGGACACGGAGATGGTGGAGGAGGTGCCCTGGCTGCCGTTGGGGGTCGGCCATGTCGCGGCGCTCGCAGTGGGCGCGTTGGTAGTCATGATCATGCCAACCGAGAGGCCGAGTGTGGCCAGTGCGCCGGTCAGTGCGCGCCTGCGGGGGCGCGGGCGTGTCGCAGAAGTCATGTCCCGATTCCTTCTGTCGTGGGGGTGGAGGCGCGTCGGGCTCCTCCGGAGCCCGAGCGTCCCGTCGGGGTGCGTGCCTTCGTCGAGTGGGGGTCATGTAGATGAATGTCGTTCACCATGCGGTCGGATACGAGCCCCTGTAGGGGTCTGCTCACGACGACGGGTCATATTGCTGAACGGAAGGTAGAGGGTAAGCGCTTTCTGGTCAATGTCTCGCGCAGAACGCATTCGGCCGCTCCTGGTCAGGGTGATGGCGGCGTGGGAGCGCTTCCATAGAAACCATGTCCATGTCACCATGCGGCATGGATGCCTCCTGAACCGCCCCTCACGACGGAAGGAACGCCGGACGTGTCTGCCACCCCCCGCCCCACGGCGCCCAGATCCCTGCGGTCGATGCTCCTCGCGCTCGTCGCCGCGCTGCTGCCGTTGCTCGTGGCCACCGCGCTCACCGCACCCGCGGCCGCCGCAAGCGAGCCCGCCCGTGATGCCGCCCGCGCGGGGGCCGTCCCCGTCGCCGCCCTCACCGAGGTCACGAACTTCGGTACGAACCCCAGCAACCTGCGCATGTACCTGTACGTACCGGAGAGCGTCACGCCGAAGCCGGCGGTCGTGGTGGCCGTGCACTGGTGCACCGGCTCGGGCCCGGACATGTACAACGGCACCGAGTACGACACCCTCGCCGACCGGTACGGATTCATCGTGCTCTACCCGTCCGTCACCCGCAGCAGCAAGTGCTTCGACGTCTCCTCGCCCCAGGCCCTGCGCCGCGGCGGCGGCAGCGACCCCGTCGGCATCAAGTCGATGATCGACTGGACCACCCGCACCTACAACGCCGACACCGGCCGGATCTTCGCCACCGGCATCTCCTCCGGCGCGATGATGACGAACGTCCTGCTCGGGGACTACCCCGACGTGTTCGCGGCGGGCGCCGCCTTCTCGGGCGTCCCGTTCGGCTGCTTCGCCACCACCGACGGCTCCGAGTGGAACAGCGCCTGCTCGGGCGGCACGATCACCCGCACCCCGAAGGAGTGGGGCGACCTGGCCCGGGGCGCGTACCCCGGCTACACCGGCGCCCGGCCCCGGATGCAGACCTGGCACGGCACCCAGGACGACGTCCTGAGCTATCCCAACTTCGGGGAGCAGATCAAGCAGTGGACCAACGTGCAGGGCGTGAGCCAGGCGCCCACCACCACCGACACGCCCCAGCCCGGCTGGACCCGCACCCGGTACGGCGGCACGGGTGACCGGGCCCCCGTGGAGGCCATCAGTCTGCAGGGCGTCGGCCACAACCTGTACGCCCAGGGCATGGCGTCCCGTGTGCTCACCTTCTTCGGCCTGGACAGCTCCGGCCCGGCTCCCCAGCCCCAGCCCGGCGCCTGCACGGTGACGGCCTCGGTGAATGCCTGGAGCACCGGTCTGACCGCCTCCGTGACCCTCACCAACACCGGCACGACAGCCGTCAACGGCTGGAAGCTCGGCTTCACGCTGCCCGCGGGGCAGACGGTCACGGGCGGCTGGGGCGCCACGTACACGCCGTCGTCCGGGTCGGTCATCGCCACCAACGTCGCGTACAACGGCACCATCGCGCCGGGCGCGAGCGTGAGCATCGGCTATCAGGCCAGTCACGGCGGCAACAGCGCCGCCCCGGCCGCGTTCACGCTCAACGGAACGGCGTGCGCGGCCCGTTGACCAGCCTGAGCGGGCGCCGGGCCGGAGGGTCGGATCAGACCGACCGGTGGTACTGGTCCGGCACCCGCACCTCGCCGCCGAGTTCCCGCGCCGCGTGCCGTGCCCACGAGGGGTTGCGCAGCAGCTCGCGGCCCAGCAGGACCGCGTCCGCCTCGCCGTTGGCCAGGATCTTCTCGGCCTGCTCGACGTCGGTGATGAGCCCGACCGCGGCGACCGGCAGGGCCGTCTCGTTTCTCACCCGGGCGGCGAAGGGCACCTGGTAGCCGGGGTCGGTGGGGATGCGGACGCCGGAGGCGTTGCCACCGGTGGAGACGTCCAGCAGGTCGATGCCGTGGGCCCGCAGGTCGGCAGCGAAACGGACCGTGTCGTCCGCGGTCCAGCCGCCGTCCTCGAGCCATTCGGTCGCCGAGACCCGGAAGAACAGCGGCTTGTCGTCCGGCCACACCTCCCGTACGGCGTCGACGACTTCGAGGGCGAAGCGGGTGCGGTTCTCGTACGAGCCGCCGTAGGCGTCGGTGCGGTGGTTGGAGTGCGGGGAGAGAAACTCGTTGATCAGGTAACCGTGGGCGCCGTGGATCTCGGCGACCTCGAAGCCGGCGGCGAGCGCGCGACGGGCCGCGGCCGCGAACTGCTCGACGACGTCCTCGATCTGGTCCACGGTCAGCTCGGCCGGGGCCGGGTGCCTGTCGTCGAACGCGAGCGGGCTCGGGGCGACGGAGTCCCAGCCGTGGGCGTCCGGGCCGACCGGGGCGCCGCCCTTCCAGGGGCGCTCCGTCGAGGCCTTGCGGCCGGCGTGGGCGAGCTGGAGCGCCGGCACCGTGCCCTGTGCGGTGAGGAAGCGGGTGATGCGGCGGAACGCCTCGACCTGTGTGTCGTTCCAGATGCCCAGGTCGTAGGGCGAGATACGGCCCTGCGCCGACACCGCGGTCGCCTCGACGATGATCAGGCCCGTGCCGCCGCTGGCGCGGGCGGCGTAGTGCGCGAAGTGCCAGTCGGTGGGGACCCCGGTCTCCGGGCCCTCCGGCGCCGCCGAGTACTGGCACATCGGGGGCATCCACACGCGGTTCGGGATCGTCAGCTCGCGCAGGGTGTAGGGCTCGAAGAGCGCGGTCACGGCGTACTCCATTCGTCACGGGGCCGATGTCGACTCGTACGATAGGCATCGTAGTACGGTGGATGTCAAACTACGAGGGTTCTCGTACTATGGAGTCCCCGAGGAAGTGGAGCCGCCGTGCCGCCCCCCGCCGCCAGCAGTCGTGACCTGCCGCACCCCGCGTCCGACGAGATCAGGCTGGAGGACGTTCTGCACGCGCTCTCGGATCCGATGCGGCTGCGGATCGTGCGGGAACTCGCCGGCGCGCGTGACGAGTTGTCCTGCTCGCACTTCGATCTGCCCGTCACCAAGTCGACCACCACGCACCACTTCCGGGTGCTGCGGGAGAGCGGGGTGATTCGGCAGGTCTACCGGGGGACGGCCAAGATGAACGGGCTGCGGCGGGACGACCTGGACGAGCTGTTCCCGGGGCTGCTGGCTGCCCTCCTCGGCGCCGCTGCCCGGCAGGCCGTCCGGCTCGGTGGCTGAGCGCCCTCAGGGAGCCTTGCCCGCCGCGGCCTTCAACAGGGACGGCCAGTCAGGGAGTTTGACCACGCCGCGGCCCAGTGAGGCCCCCAGTTCCACCTCCGCCCGCTCGATCGACTGCCAGCCAGGCCATTCCACCGGGTCGGTTCCCGCTGCGCGCAGCGCCGGGAGGGGGTCGTCGGGCGCGACCCGCGGCGCGAGGGCCGGCGCGTCCTCCAGGAGCGAGGTCGCCGTCTCCTTCGCGCACGGGCGGTTCGTGCCGATGACGCCCGTGGGACCGCGCTTGATCCAGCCCGCCACGTACTCGCCCGGGGCGACGGCGCCCTCGCGCAGGACGCGGCCGGACAGGTTCGGGACGGTGCCGGTGGCCGGGTCGAAGGGGAGTCCCTCCAGGGGGACTCCGCGGTAGCCCACCGAGCGCAGGACCAGCTGTCCTCCGATGACCTCATGGCGGCCCGTGCCCGTCACGCCGCCATGACCGTCCGGCGCCGTCCGCTCGAACCGCACGGCGCCCACATGGCCCTGCTCGGCGAGCAGTTCGGCCGGGCGGAGGAAGAACCGGAGGTGGATGCGGCGCAGTGCGCCCTTCGGGGGTGTCTCGGCCCAACCGCGCAGGACCTCGACGTTGCGGCGCTGCGGGGCGGGCAGCGCGGAGGGGTCCGTGTATCCCGGATCCAGGGCCAGCTCCGCCGGGTCCACGACGACGTCCGTCTCCGGCAGGGTGCCGAGCTCGCGCAGCTCCTTGGTGGTGAACCGGGCCTGGGACGGGCCGCGCCGGCCCACCATGTGGATCTCGGTCACCCGGCTCTCCGTCAGGGTGGTCAGGGCCGCCTGCGGCATGTCGGTGGGGGTCAGTTCGGCCAGTCCCCGGGCCAGCATCCGCGTGACGTCCACGGCGACATTCCCCACCCCGATGACCACGGCCGACCGGGCGTTCCGCAGGAAACCGGCGTCCACGGCGTCCGGGTGGGCGCTGTACCAGGACACGAACTGCGTCGCCGACCAGCTCCCCGGCAGGTCCTCCCCGGGGGTGCCCAGATGCCGGTCGGTGGCGGCCCCCACGCAGTACACCACCGCGTGGTACAGCTCCCGAAGCCGTGCGACGGTCACGCCGCCGGGGCCGATCTGCACACCGCCGAGGAACCGCACCCGCTCGTGCTCCAGGACGGCGCGCAGGTTGTTCTGCAGTGACTTGATCTTCTCGTGGTCGGGTGCCACGCCGTAGCGGACGAGGCCATAGGGGCACGGCAGCCGGTCCAGGACGTCGACGCGCACCTCGGAGTCCAGCTGGACGAGGCTCTGGGCGGTGTAGCACCCGCTGGGCCCGGAGCCTACGACGGCGACTCGCAGCACGGCGGAACTCCTTACCGGAGGGATCCGACGGATCTCAGGAGAGCGCTGACGCCTCCAGCATCGCACCGTGTGGGCTCCGCTGACAGGGTGCAGTGCGCCGTCCGCGGCGCGTGTCCGATCTGTAGGGAATGTGATCATGCGGTTACGTTCAGTGTGTGCTGGAAGCATCCTTTCTGAATCTTTCTGATCGCTCTCCGGCGGACGGTGCGCTGGCCGTGCGCCCCGCCTGGGAAGTGCGGGAGAACGAGGGCGCCACCCGGTGGTTCGAGTTCCGGCTGGCTTTCGCGGACGGCGCCCGGGTCGACGCGCTGGCCGTCGTGGGCGGCGGATGCGTCTGCGTCGAGGAGGTGTGCGCTCAGCCCGCGCTCCTCCCGCTCCACCAGTGCCGCCACACACCGCCGCGCCCGGTCCCGCAGCAGCCGCA
>NZ_JBEXSH010000569.1:0-5867 GCF_040613555.1 Streptomyces sp. NPDC006265 | reverse complement strand
CAGCACCGGCGTCTCCGCCGTCCTGGGCCTGGGATTCTGGCTGGTGGCCGCCCGCTACTACACGGAGGAGGCCGTCGGCCAGGGCTCGGCCGCGATCGCCGCGATGCGGCTGCTCGCCAGCATCACCGCGACGACGATGATCGGCGCCGTCGTCCGCTTCGTCCCGCGCGCGGGACGGGAGACCGGGCGTCTGGTGTGGGGCACGTACGTGGCAAGTTCGCTGGTCGTGGCGCTCGCCGCCGCCGTCTTCCTGCTCACGCTCGACGCCTGGGGAGCGTCCTACGCCCCCCTGGGCACGCCCATGGCCGGCGCGGTGTTCGTCGTGGCCTGCGTGGCCTGGGCGTTGCTGACCCTCCAGGACGGGGTGCTCACCGGACTGCGCAAGGCGGAGTGGGTGCCCGCCGGGAACGCGGTGTTCTCGGTCGGGAAGCTGGCCCTCCTGGCCGTCTTCGCCGGCACGCTGCCCGTCCTCGGCATCTTCGTCTCCTGGGCGGTGGCGATCGCCTTCTCCACGCTGCCGCTGGGCTGGCTGATCTTCCGCCGGCTCATCCCGCGGCAGGCGGAGGCCGACCGCGACAAGGACCCCCCGAAGATCAAGGACATGGGTCGCTTCCTGGCCGGGGACTCGCTGGGCGCCCTGTTCAGCCTGGCGATGATCAACCTGCTGCCGGTGATGGTCGCCGTCCGCTTCAGCGCCGCAGAGAACGGCTACTTCTACGTGGCCTACACCGTCGGCGGCACGATGGAGTTCATGGCCATCAACATGGCCTCATCGCTCACCGCGCACGCCTCGCACGACCCGCGCCAGCTCGCCGACGGCGTCCGGGGCGCCCTGCGGCGCATGACACTGCTGCTGGTCCCGGTCGTGGCCGTGCTGGTCGTCTTCGCCCCGTACATCCTCACGCCCTTCAGCCCGGACTACGCCGAGCACGGCTCGACCGTGCTGCGGCTGCTCGCCCTCGGAGCCCTGCCACGGGTGGTGGTGGAGCTGTACATCGGCGTGCTGCGCGTCCAGGGGCGCACGGGTGTGCTGGCCGCGCTCCAAGGCGCCATGTGCGCCCTGGTGCTGGGCTGCGCCGCCGCGCTGTTCACCCCGGCCGGGATCGCGGGCGCCGGCTGGGCGGTGCTGCTCAGCATGACGCTGATCGCCGTCGTCTCCACGGCCGGTCTGCGCGCGGCCCTGCACCACGACGACAGCGCACCCCCCGCCCGTACGCCCGCCGACCCCGCCTACGGAACGCACTGGGCGAAGCTCAACGCCACCGCCGGGTACGGCACGACCCGGGCTCGCCGGGCCGCCTACCAGCCCAGGGACGGCGACCAGGACACCGTCACCCTGTTCATCGGGCGCCCCGGATACGAACGTGAGGCGCTTCAGGCGGACACGCTGGCGCTGATCGTGCGACCGGAGGGACCGACCAGGGAACCCCCGCCCCTCGAGCCCGGGGAACCGGACCAGGAGCCGCAGGAGCGGCGGCTGAGAGGCGCCCTGTGGAGCCTGCTCGCGGTGGCCTGCCTCTTCTTCCTCGCTCCGCTGCGGGACCTGCCGTGGCTCGACGGCGTCTCCCGGACCGCCCTGACCGGACGTCAGCTGCTGGAGGGCCTGCCCCTGCCATCGCTCACCGCGGGTGGCCTGCTGCTCGTGGTGTTCGTCGCCGCCGTCACACTGAGCACCCGGTGCGACCCGTGGCTGTCCGGCACCGCACTGGCCGCCGCCCTGCTCGCCCTGTACACCGCACCGGCCGCCCTCGGACGGGAACCGCGTCCGGTGGACGGGGCGTTGTATGAGAAGACGGCCGGCTTCCTGGCGGACGCGTTCGGGCTCGACGGGCCCGAACCGCTGCTGCGCTGGGTGCCGTCGGCCTGCCAGCTGTTGTGTCTCGTACCGCTGGGGCTGCTGCTCGCGAGGGCGGGCGGCCGGCTGACGTGGCCGGGGCGCTGGGGGGTTCTGTATCTCGTCGCGGTCAGCGGCTGGGTGTGGCGCGACGCGCTCGCACCCCTCGCGCCGCCCCTGCTCGTCGCCCTCGCGCTGCTCCTGCTGCTCCATCGCGCCGCGTCGGCGTGGGCGCGCTCCGGCACCACGGCCTCACCAGGCCCCATATCCAATCGAACGGCCGGTGGACCACCGACCGGCCCGTCCCGCGACTGATCACACCCGAAGCCGATACCGATCCGGGCTCGGGGCCGAACAAGCCGAAGCAGAGCCGAGACAAAGCCGAAGAGAGCAACCGCCAGGGGGGAACCACCGTGCGTCCGCCAACCACACCGAGGGAGAGATCCACGCCGGAACCCACACCCGCACGGGACGGCGCGAACACCTCCGGCAGCGGCCCCGAGACGGCCAGCCAGTCCTCCAGCCCCTCCTCCTCGGAGTCCTCCAGCCCCGCCCACGACCCCGTGACGGATCTGTCCGACCTGCCCCCCGCCTGGTCCGGGCAGGGCGTCCTGGCCCGGCCCGGCGTTCCGCTGCTCGCCGCGCTCGCGCTCTGGGCGTACGCCATGCGTCACACCGACGTCTCGCGGCTCGACGACTACGGTCTGGTCAGCGCGCTGCACCCGGCCTTCTGGGCGGGGCTCGCGGTGCTCACCACCGGCTTCTGGTTCACGGTCCGCGACGCGCGCCGGCCGGCCGCCTGGTCGGCGGCGTACGTGCTCGGTCTGCTGGCGATGGAGCGGGCCACGCAGGCGGTGCTCTACCCGACCCCGCTGTACGCCTGGGGGTGGAAGCACGAGGCGGTCATCGACCATCTGCTGACGGCCGGCGGTCTGCAGACGGCCGATCAGGTCGGCGACATGGCCGTGTACGACCAGTGGCCGGGCTTCTTCGCCGCCCAGGCCGCCCTGCAGCGGCTGCTGGGCGTGGACTCGGCGGCGATGTTCATGGCCTGGTGGCCTCTGGTCTCCAATCTGATGCTGCTGCTCCCGCTGCTGCTGATCTACCGCACCTTCACCGAGGACCGGCGGCTGATCTGGACCGCGGTCTGGCTCTTCTACGTCGCCAACTGGGTGGGGCAGGACTACTTCTCCCCCCAGTCGGTGGCGTACGCGCTGCACGTGGGCGTTCTCGCCGTCGTCCTGCGGCGCTTCGGCCGGTCCGCGGTGCGGCGGGGCCGGCCGCGGCAGGCCGTGTGGACGGTGCTGATCATCGTCATGGTCGTGGCGATCGTCATCTCCCACCAGCTCACCCCGGGCATGCTGGTCGTCTGCCTGCTCGCCCTGTGCCTGAGCCGCCGCTACCGCGACTGGGTCCCGGTGGTCACGACCGTCGTGATCTTCCTGGCCTGGTGCCTCACGGCCGCGCTGCCCTTCCTGTCAGCGGCGATGCCGGACATGATCCGCTCCATCGGCGACGTCGGGGCCAACGTCGAGACGGGCTACGGCGCCACCCCGACCGGCACCGGAGCGATCGCCACTTCCTGGGCGGCCCGGCTGCTGTCCGGTTCCGTGCTGCTGCTCGCGGCCGTCGGCGTGCTGCGCCAGCGGGTGCTGCGTCACCGTGCCCGGCCCCTGCTGCTGGTCGGGGCGGCCCCGCTGCCGATGTTCGCGGCGAGCAGCTACGGCAGCGAGATGATCTTCCGGGTGCTGCTGTTCATGCTGCCCGGCGCCGCCTTCTTCGCCGCCGCGGCGCTGCTGCCCAAGGTCCGCACGCTGGCCGCCGACGCCGCCGCACAGGAGGCCGGCAACCGGCAGGCCACCCTCCCCGCCGAGGCCCGCCGGTGGGGGATCGGCACCTGGGTGCCGCTGGCGGCGTTGCTCGGCGGAACCCTGGCGTTCGTCCCGTCCTACTCGGGCAAGGACAGGATCAACTACTTCCCGCCGCAGGAAGTCGCCCTCGTACGGCAGCTCTTCGACCAGGCACCCGACGGCTCGCTGGTCGTGGCCGCCAACCGCAACTACCCGGACGCGTACGCCTCCTACTGGAGCGTCGACCACTACTGGTTCCTCGACGACGCCCGCAGCCACGTCGACCGGATCGTCGATAGCCCCGCCGCCACCCTCGCGCGGGACATGGCCGGCGTCGAGCGGCCCGCCCGGGCCTACTTCCTGCTCACCCAGGGGCAGTTGGCCAACTCCGAGATGAACGGGCAGCTCGACAAGGGGCAGCTGGACCGCATCCGGAAGTCCGTCGCCGCCTCGCCGCGGTTCCGGCTGGTGGCGGAGAACAGCGCCGGATGGCTCTACGTGCTGAAGCAGTCAGGGGGAGCGGAGCGATGACACCGCAGGAACTCATGGTCCGGATGCTGCCTCCGTTCGGCGGCTGGCTGGCGCTGGCCGCGCTCGCCCTGCCCGGCGGATCACCGCTGCGGGGCGCGGCGGTCGTGCTCTTCCTGGCGGCGGGCCCGGGCGCGGCCGTGGTCAGAGTCTGCGCCCCCGCCCTGGGGGCGCGGCCCGCCGAAGGGCCCGTGGAGCGCCGGGACCCGGACTTCGCCCGCCACTCCGACCTGCTGGAACGGCTGATGCTGGCACTGTTCCTGAGCATCGGCGCCTTGATGCTCGTCGCGACCGTGCTGATCGCCACGCACACCTTCAGCGCGCAGCGGGTGCTGCTGACGCTGACGCTGCTGACCACACTCGTCGCGTTCTGTCCGCCCCTGCGCGCCTCCCCGCCGCCGAGGACACCGAAGGGTTCCACTCAGTGAGGTTCAACCGTCCCCACCGTGCCTTTCGCCGCAAGCCCGGCACGACGACCGGAGGCCGACACCGCGGGAAGCAGTACGAGGAGCAGCCGCACGAAGAGCAGCCGTACGAGGAGAGTCCGCACGAGGTGCGGTCCGCCGGCCCGTTGGCATCGAGCCGGCGCCGGTTGCTGATCACGTCCGCCACGGTCGTCAGCGCCGTCCTGGTCGCCGGGCTCGCTCTGCGGGACGCATCGGGGCCGGACTCGGGAGCCGCCGGCTCCAGGGCGGACTGCCGCCCGACGGCCCTCCTCGAACCGCCCTGCGGTGCCTGGTTCGGCGCGTTCGTGCCGCACGAGCGGGACAACCTCCCGGAGAAGGTGCGCGCCTATGAGAAGCGCGTGGGACGCGAACTCGACATCGTGTACACGTACCACGACATGTCCCTGGCCTCGGGCACCCGCCGCGAGGGCCAACTGCTCACCCCCGAGGAGCAGCGCGTCGGCGAGGACCACCTGCTGCTGCTCTCCTGGGAGAGCAAGTGGTGGGGCGGCACGAAACGGCAGCAGCCGACCTGGAGGCAGATCGCCTCCGGCGAGCTGGACGACAAGGTCATCGACGTCCAGGCACGGCGCATCAAGGACTACGGCAAGAAGGTGTTCCTCTCCTTCGACCTTGAGATGGACACCCGCACCCCGGCCAACGGCACGCCCGCCGACTACGTGAAGGCCTACCGGCACATCCACGACCGGTTCCGGGAACTGGGCGTGGACAACGTGGTGTGGACGTGGATCACCACCGGGTACCTCGACCACGCCGACGAGATCAGGAAGATGTACCCGGGTGACGAGTACGTCGACTGGGTCGGCTACAACCAGTACAACTACTACCGCTGTCACGACGCCGGCTGGCTGACCTTCGCGCAGACGCAGCACGCCACGCACGACTGGATCCGGGCGAACATCTCCGACGACAAGCCGCTGATGCTCTCCGAGTTCGGCACCGCCGCGGACGCGAACCGCCCCGAGCGGCAGGCCGAGTGGTACGCGCGGGTGCCCGGGGTGCTCAAGGACCTGGACGGCGTCAAGGCCGCCCTCCAGTGGAACTACCGCGACCCCGGACCGCACTGCAACCTGGCGGTGGCCAGCGACGCGGCCTGGGACAGCCTGCGCAAGGCGGTCGCCGACCCCTACCTCAACCAGCCGCTGCGCTGACGCCCCTGCCGGGGTCACCCGGCGAACTCGGGCGCGT
>NZ_JBEXSH010000568.1:0-5871 GCF_040613555.1 Streptomyces sp. NPDC006265 | reverse complement strand
GTCTGCTCGGCACCCAGGTCAGCGGCCCGGCCGCCGACCTGGTCGCCGGCATGGTGCGCTCCCGCTGGTCGCAGTCGCGCGACCTGGTGGACGCGCTGGAGGTGCTGGCCGGCACCGCCGACCTGACGGCCGCCCAGCAGGCGGGCAAGCTCGACGACGTCGAGGACGAGCTGTTCCGGTTCGGCCGGATCGTCTCCGGCAGCATGGAGCTGCGCGCCGCGCTGACCGACCGCAAGGCCACCACCTCGGCCAAGGGCGAGCTGCTGCGCAGCCTGCTCGGCGGCCGGGCGCAGCCGGTCACCGAGCGTCTGGTCACACGCCTTGTGACTGCACCGCGGGGACGTAGCCTGGAGGCGGGACTCGAGTCCCTGTCCAAGCTCGCCGCCGAGCGCCGGGACCGCATGGTGGCCATCGTCACCTCGGCGGTGCCGCTGAGCGACCCGCAGAAGCAGCGCCTGGGCGCCGCCCTCGCGAAGCTCTACGGCCGCACGATGCACCTCAACCTGGACGTGGACCCCGAGGTCCTCGGCGGAATCCGGGTGCAGGTCGGCGACGAGGTCATCAACGGCTCCCTCGCGGACCGCATCGAGGACGCCAGCCGCCGGCTCGCCGGCTGAGCAGCAACTCAATAGGCACCAACGTACTTACGACGGCCCTGGTTGGGCCGTGCAGAAGAATCCTGGGGGTCGCCCCCAGACCCCCAAAGTGAAACTTCGGGCCCAACAAGGAGAGCAGGGAACCCAGATGGCGGAGCTCACGATCCGGCCGGAGGAGATCCGGGACGCGCTGGAGAACTTCGTCCAGGCGTACAAGCCGGACGCGGCCTCGCGCGAGGAGGTCGGTACGGTCACCTTCGCCGGCGACGGCATCGCGAAGGTCGAGGGTCTGCCCTCGGTCATGGCCAACGAGCTGCTGAAGTTCGAGGACGGCAGCCTCGGTCTCGCCCTCAACCTCGAGGAGCGCGAGATCGGCTGCGTCGTCCTCGGCGAGTTCAGCGGCATCGAGGAGGGTCAGCCGGTCTCCCGTACCGGTGAGGTTCTCTCCGTCGCGGTGGGCGAGGGCTACCTCGGCCGCGTGGTGGACCCCCTCGGCAACCCGATCGACGGCCTCGGCGAGATCGAGACCGAGGACCGCCGCGCCCTGGAGCTGCAGGCTCCGGGCGTCATGGTCCGTAAGTCGGTGCACGAGCCGATGGAGACGGGCTACAAGGCCGTCGACGCGATGACCCCGATCGGCCGTGGCCAGCGTCAGCTGATCATCGGTGACCGCCAGACCGGCAAGACCGCCCTGGCTGTCGACACCATCATCAACCAGCGCGACAACTGGCGCTCGGGCGACCCGAACAAGCAGGTCCGCTGCATCTACGTCGCCATCGGCCAGAAGGGCTCCACGATCGCCGGTGTGCGCGGCGCTCTGGAGGAGGCCGGCGCGCTGGAGTACACGACCATCGTCGCCGCCCCGGCGTCCGACCCGGCCGGCTTCAAGTACCTGGCGCCGTACACCGGTTCGGCCATCGGCCAGCACTGGATGTACCAGGGCAAGCACGTCCTGATCATCTTCGACGACCTGTCGAAGCAGGCCGACGCCTACCGCGCCGTGTCGCTGCTGCTGCGCCGCCCGCCGGGCCGTGAGGCCTACCCGGGTGACGTCTTCTACCTGCACTCCCGTCTGCTGGAGCGCTGCGCCAAGCTCTCCGACGAGATGGGTGCCGGCTCGATGACCGGTCTGCCGATCGTCGAGACGAAGGCCAACGACGTCTCGGCGTTCATCCCGACCAACGTCATCTCCATCACCGACGGCCAGTGCTTCCTGGAGTCGGACCTGTTCAACGCCGGTCAGCGCCCCGCGCTGAACGTCGGTATCTCCGTCTCCCGCGTCGGTGGTTCCGCCCAGCACAAGGCGATGAAGCAGGTCTCCGGCCGTCTGCGCGTGGACCTCGCCCAGTTCCGTGAGCTGGAGGCGTTCGCCGCCTTCGGTTCCGACCTGGACGCCGCGTCCAAGGCGCAGCTCGAGCGTGGTCAGCGCATGGTCGAGCTGCTGAAGCAGGCGCAGTACCAGCCGATGGCCACCGAGGACCAGGTCGTCTCCGTCTGGGCCGGCACCACCGGCAAGATGGACGACGTCCCCGTCGTCGACATCCGGCGCTTCGAGAAGGAGTTGCTGGAGTACCTGCACCGCAAGGAGCAGGGCCTGATGACCTCCATCCGCGAGGGCGGCAAGATGTCCGACGACACCCTTCAGGCTGTCGCCGACGCCATCGTGGAGTTCAAGAAGCAGTTCGAGACCGCCGACGGCAAGCTGCTCGGCGAGGACACCCCGGCTGCCGGTAAGTGACGACGGAAGGGACCTGACTCATGGGAGCCCAGCTCCGGGTCTACAAGCGTCGCATCCGATCCGTCTCCGCGACCAAGAAGATCACGAAGGCGATGGAGATGATCGCCGCCTCGCGCGTCGTCAAGGCGCAGCGCAAGGTGGCGGCCTCCACCCCGTATGCGACCGAGCTCACCCGCGCGGTCACGGCGGTCGCCGGCGGATCCAACACCAAGCATCCGCTGACGACGGAGCCGGAGAACCCGACCCGTGCCGCGGTCCTGCTCCTCACGAGCGACCGTGGTCTGGCCGGCGCCTTCAACTCCAACGCCATCAAGGCCGCGGAGAAGCTCACGGCGAAGCTCGAGGCCGAGGGCAAGGAAGTCGTCAACTACATCGTCGGCCGCCGTGGTGTCGCCCACTACAACTTCCGCGAGCGCAAGATCGCGGAGACGTTCACGGGCTTCACCGACGAGCCGTCGTACGCGGACGCCAAGAAGGTCGCGGCCCCGCTGATCGAGGCGATCGAGACGGAGACGGCCGAGGGCGGCGTGGACGAGCTCCACATCGTCTACACCGAGTTCGTGTCGATGATGACGCAGACGGCGATCGAGGCCCGGCTGCTGCCGCTCAGCCTCGACGAGGTCGCGGCGGAGGCGGCGCCCAAGGGCGAGATCCTCCCGCTGTACGACTTCGAGCCCTCGGCGGAGGACGTCCTCGACGCCCTGCTGCCGCGCTACGTCGAGAGCCGCATCTACAACGCGCTGCTCCAGTCGGCCGCCTCCAAGCACGCCGCCACGCGGCGCGCGATGAAGTCGGCCACCGACAACGCCGGAGAGCTCATCGAGACGCTCACCCGGCTTGCCAACCAGGCCCGCCAGGCCGAAATCACCCAGGAAATCAGCGAGATCGTCGGTGGCGCGAGTGCCTTGGCCGACGCGACCGCGGGGAGTGACCGATAAATGACCACCACTGTTGAGCCGACCGCTCCTGCTGGCGTGGCCACTGGCCGCGTCGCGCGGGTCATCGGCCCGGTCGTCGACGTGGAGTTCCCCGTCGACGCGATGCCGGAGATCTACAACGCCCTGCACGTCGAGGTCGCAGACCCGGCGCTGGCGGGCGAGAAGAAGACGCTGACCCTGGAGGTCGCCCAGCACCTGGGTGACGGCTTGGTCCGCGCCATCTCGATGCAGCCCACCGACGGCCTGGTCCGCCAGGCCCCGGTGACGAACACGGGCGCGGGCATCACCGTCCCCGTCGGCGACTTCACCAAGGGCAAGGTGTTCAACACCCTCGGTGAGGTGCTGAACAGCGACGAGACCCACGACGGCGAGCGCTGGTCCATCCACCGCAAGGCCCCCGCGTTCGACCAGCTCGAGTCGAAGACCGAGATGTTCGAGACGGGCCTGAAGGTCGTCGACCTGCTCACCCCGTACGTCAAGGGCGGCAAGATCGGTCTGTTCGGTGGTGCCGGTGTCGGCAAGACCGTGCTGATCCAGGAAATGATCATGCGTGTCGCCAACCTCCACGAGGGCGTCTCCGTCTTCGCGGGCGTCGGCGAGCGCACCCGTGAGGGCAACGACCTCATCGCGGAGATGGAAGAGTCCGGCGTTCTGGACAAGACCGCCCTGGTCTTCGGCCAGATGGACGAGCCCCCGGGCACTCGTCTGCGCGTGGCCCTGGCCGGCCTGACGATGGCGGAGTACTTCCGTGACGTCCAGAAGCAGGACGTGCTGTTCTTCATCGACAACATCTTCCGCTTCACCCAGGCCGGTTCCGAGGTGTCGACCCTGCTCGGCCGTATGCCCTCCGCGGTGGGCTACCAGCCGAACCTGGCCGACGAGATGGGCACCCTCCAGGAGCGCATCACCTCGACCCGTGGTCACTCGATCACCTCGATGCAGGCGATCTACGTCCCCGCGGACGACCTGACCGACCCGGCCCCGGCCACCACCTTCGCCCACCTCGACGCGACGACGGTTCTGTCCCGTCCGATCTCCGAGAAGGGCATCTACCCGGCCGTGGACCCGCTGGACTCGACGTCCCGCATCCTCGACCCGCGGTACATCTCGGCGGAGCACTACAACGCCGCGATGCGCGTGAAGAACATCCTGCAGAAGTACAAGGACCTGCAGGACATCATCGCGATCCTCGGTATCGACGAGCTCGGCGAGGAGGACAAGCTCGTCGTCCACCGTGCCCGTCGCGTGGAGCGCTTCCTGTCCCAGAACACCCACGCCGCCAAGCAGTTCACCGGCGTGGACGGTTCGGACGTGCCGCTGGACGAGTCGATCGCCGCGTTCAACGCGATCTGCGACGGCGAGTACGACCACTTCCCGGAGCAGGCGTTCTTCATGTGCGGTGGTCTCGAGGACCTGAAGAACAACGCGAAGGAGCTGGGCGTCTCCTGACCCGGGCCGTGCTCGAGTCATGAGGGGGCGGGGTTCGTCCCGCCCCCTCATTCACGCCTACTAGACTTGTAACCAACACCCGGCACTCCCGCCGGGTGGTGACCCGAGGAGCCACCCTTGGCTGCTGAGCTGCACGTCGCGCTGGTCGCGGCCGACCGTGAGGTCTGGTCCGGCCAGGCCACCCTGGTCGTCGCGCGCACCACGTCCGGCGACATCGGCGTCATGCCCGGTCACCAGCCGCTGCTCGGTGTGCTGGAGTCGGGCCCGGTGACCATCCGTACGAGTGAGAGCGGGACGGTCGTCGCCGCTGTGCACGGCGGATTCATCTCGTTCGCGGACGACAAGCTCTCGCTGCTGGCGGAGGTCGCCGAGCTGTCGGACGAGATCGATGTCCAGCGCGCGGAGCAGGAGCTCGAGCGCGCGAAGGCGGAGGACGACGCGGAGGCCCAGCGCCGCGCGGACGTCCGTCTGCGGGCTGCCACGGCGGCGCGCTGACCCCGTCCGCCGTGTGATGACGTCACTCAGCCGCGGCTGGGTACCGGAGAGATCCGGACCCAGCCGCGGCTGAGGCGGATGTGGGTGATTTTTACGTTCCGTTACCTAGGAGACGAGGAGGTCGGTGTCGATGGTCCTCGCTCTGACTGTGTGCGGAATCGTGGTGGCCCTCGTAGTGGTGGGCCTGTTCGTCTTCGGCCTGCGCCGTCGGCTGATCCAGCGGTCGGGCGGCACCTTCGACGCCAGCCTGCGCTGGGACGCCCCTGCCGAGGGTGACACCAACGGCAAGGGCTGGGCGTACGGGGTGGCCCGGTACAACGGCGACCGGGTCGAGTGGTACCGCGTCTTCTCGTACTCGCCGCGTCCCCGCCGCGTCCTGGAGCGTTCCGCGATCGAGGTGGCCGGCCGCCGCGTCCCGGAGGGCGAGGAGGAGCTGGCGCTCCTGTCCGACCATGTGATCCTGGCCTGTGTGCACCGGGGCACGCGTCTCGAACTCGCGATGAGCGACGACGCGCTGACCGGCTTCCTCGCGTGGCTGGAAGCAGCCCCGCCCGGACAGCGGGTGAACGTGGCGTAGCCACGTTCACCCCCGGGGGGGGGGGGGTGGCCCAGGGGGGGGCTCCCCCCGGGGGGGAGGGGGCGAGGGGCACGGCCC
>NZ_JBEXSH010000567.1:0-5873 GCF_040613555.1 Streptomyces sp. NPDC006265 | reverse complement strand
GGTGCAGGTAGGTGCCGAAGGGGTCGTCGCCGGTGCGCGTGATCACCGCCGTGCGGCGCCCCAGGCGGGCCGCCGCGACCGCCACATTGGCCGCGGAACCTCCCAGGAATTTCCCGAACGTCTCCACTCGCTCCAGGGGGACCCCGGTCTGCAGGGGGTAGAGGTCGACCCCGATGCGGCCCATCGTGATCACATCGAAATACTGGGCTGGCTCGGCCATGCGCGACCTCCTCGGGAAGCTGGGGATGCGGGTCCTGGGGCGCCCTGCCACGGTGGGGGCGTGGATCCACGGGACCTGCCGCCCCTCAGGTGTAGGTCTCGGAGGGCGGCGCTGTCAATAGTTTGTACTTACATTCGGACCTGCTCGTGAAATGATGTCTTAACAAAGTATTGACAGCGGGCGTGGCAGCGACTTGTATCCCGTGCCATCGCAACAGTCGGTTTGCGGCATCATGATCCGGACTCCGTAAGGCTCCGGGACCACGGATCCCTTCGTGATCCCTTCCTTTCCCCCGCAGTAGCACAGTGAGGTGCCAGGAAAGATGGACCGCTCTTCCCACCCCCGCTCCCGCAGGTTCGCGCCCGTCGTCGCCGTGGCCGCGGCAGCAGCCCTGACCCTCGCCGGCTGCTCCAGCAGTTCCGGAGGCAAGAAGTCCGAGGAAGGCGCCGCCGATGCGTCGGCCGGCAAGGCGACCACCCCGCGCATGACAGTCGCGCTGGTCACCCACCAGGCGCCCGGCGACACCTTCTGGGACACCGTCCGCAAGGGCGCCGAGGCCGCGGCCGCCAAGGACAACATCAAGCTCATCTACTCCGCCGACCCGAACGCCGGCAACCAGGCCAACCTGGTCCAGAACGCGATCGACCAGAAGGTCGACGGCATCGCCGTCACCCTCGCCAAGCCGGACGCCCTCAAGGGCGTCATAGGCAAGGCCGAGAAGTCCGGCATACCCGTCGTCGGTCTCAACTCCGGCCTGAGCGACTGGAAGAAGCTCAACCTGCTGGAGTTCTTCGGCCAGGACGAGTCCGTCGCCGGCGAGGCCTTCGGCAAGAAGCTCAACGAGGTCGGCGCCAAGAAGGTCCTCTGCGTCATGCAGGAGCAGGGCAACGTCGGTCTGACGCAGCGCTGCGACGGTGTGGCGAAGACCTTCGAGGGCAAGGTCGACCCGCAGAACGTCAACGGCACCGACATGCCGTCCGTGAAGTCGACGCTCACCGCCAAGCTGAAGCAGGACCCGTCGATCGACTACGTCGTCACCCTCGGCGCCCCCTTCGCGCTGACGGCCGTGCAGTCGGCCGCCGACGCCGGCAGCAAGGCGAAGATCGCCACCTTCGACCTCAACAAGGACCTGATCAAGTCCATCAAGGCGGGCGACATCCAGTTCGCCGTCGACCAGCAGCCCTACCTCCAGGGCTACCTGGCCGTCGACGGCCTGTGGCTCTACAAGAACAACGGCAACTACAGCGGCGGCGGCGAGCAGCCCGTGCTGACCGGCCCGGCCTTCGTCGACAAGTCCAACGTCGACAAGATCGGGGAGTTCGCCGCGAAGGGCACCCGGTGATGAGCATGACCCAGCAGGCCACGCCGGCGGTGGACACACCGCCGGCCTCCGGCCCCAGCAAGGAAAGGGACGGGCGGACCCAGCAGCGCTCCCTGGCGCTGAGACTGCTCGCCCGGCCCGAGGTGGGCGTCATCCTCGGCGCCCTGGCCGTCCTGATCTTCTTCCTGATCATGGCGCCGACATTGCGCCAGGGCAGTTCGATGTCGACGGTCCTCTACCAGTCGTCGACCATCGGGATCATGGTCCTGCCCGTGGCACTGCTGATGATCGGCGGCGAGTTCGACCTGTCCTCCGGCGTCGCGCCGGTCGCCTCGGCGCTGACGGCGAGCATGACCGCCTTCCAGCTGACCCTGAACGTCTGGGTCGGTGTGATCGCGGCCTTGGCGGTCTCTCTGGCCATCGGCTTCTTCAACGGCTGGTTGCTGGTGAAGACCGGGCTGCCGAGCTTCCTGGTCACCCTGGGCACGTTCATGGGCCTGCAGGGCGTGAACCTGGCGGTGACCAAGCTGGTCACCGGCAACGTCGCCACCGACAACATCAGCGACATGGACGGCTTCGACCAGGCCAAGGCCGTGTTCGCCTCGTCCTTCAACGTCGGCGGAGTCAACGTCAAGATCACCGTCGTGTGGTGGCTGGCTTTCGCGGCGCTGGCCACATGGGTCCTGCTGCGCACCAAGTACGGCAACTGGATCTTCGCGGTCGGCGGCAACAAGGACAGCGCCCGCGCGGTCGGCGTCCCGGTGAACTTCGTCAAGATCTCGCTGTTCATGCTGGTCGGCTTCGGGGCATGGTTCGTCGGCATGCACAACCTGTTCCAGTACAACACCGTGCAGTCCGGTGAGGGCGTGGGCAACGAGCTGATCTACATCGCCGCGGCGGTGGTCGGCGGCTGTCTGCTGACCGGCGGCTACGGCACGATCATCGGCCCGGTCTTCGGCGCCTTCATGTTCGGCCTGGTTCAGCTGGGCATCGTCTATGCCACCTGGAACCCCGACTGGTTCAAGACCTTCCTCGGTGTGATGCTCGTAGGCGCCACCCTCGTCAATCTGTGGGTCCGCAAGCAGGCGACCCGGAGGTGATCGGAATGACAAGCAACTCCACCGGCACCCACGGGGCCGTTCTGAAGGACACCCGGCCCGCGGACGAGCGTCCCGTGGTCGAACTGAAGGCCGCGGGCAAGTCCTACGGCAACATCCGCGCTCTGCACGGCGTGAGCCTGGAAGTCCACCCCGGCAAGGTGAGCTGCGTCCTCGGCGACAACGGCGCCGGCAAGTCCACCCTCATCAAGATTATTTCCGGGCTGCACCAGCACACCGAGGGCGAGTTCCTCGTCGACGGCGAACCGGTGCGCTTCTCCACCCCGCGCGAGGCCCTCGACAAGGGCATCGCCACGGTCTACCAGGACCTCGCGGTCGTCCCGCTGATGCCGGTGTGGCGCAACTTCTTCCTCGGCTCCGAGATGACCAAGGGCCCCTGGCCCGTACGCCGTCTCGACATCGAGAAGATGAAGAAGACCGCGGACGAGGAACTGCGCAACATGGGCATCGTCCTGGACGACATGGAGCAGCCCATCGGCACGCTCTCCGGCGGCCAGCGGCAGTGCGTCGCCATCGCCCGCGCCGTCTACTTCGGCGCCCGCGTCCTCATCCTGGACGAGCCGACCGCCGCCCTCGGCGTCAGGCAGTCCGGCGTGGTGCTGAAGTACATCGCCGCCGCCCGTGACAAGGGCCTCGGCGTCATCTTCATCACGCACAACCCCCACCACGCCTACATGGTCGGCGATCACTTCAGCGTCCTGCGCCTGGGCACCATGGAAATGTCCGCCTCCCGCAGCGACGTCAGCCTCGAAGAGCTGACCAACCACATGGCCGGGGGCGCCGAACTGGCCTCCCTCAAGCACGAGTTGGCGCAGGTCCGCGGCGTCGACGTCGAAGAGCTCCCCGAAGAGGGGGACCTCACCGCTCCCGTAGCCACGTCTTCGGAAGGAAAGTCCTGACATGGCCCACGCGCTCGACCGCATCCGGGTCGGCTCCGCCCCCGACTCCTGGGGCGTCTGGTTCCCCGACGACCCCCAGCAGGTGCCCTGGGAACGCTTCCTCGACGAGGTCACCGAGGCCGGCTACTCCTGGATAGAACTCGGTCCGTACGGCTACCTGCCGACGGACCCGGCCCGGCTCACCGACGAGGTGACCAAGCGGAACCTGAAGGTCTCCGCCGGCACCATCTTCTGCGGACTGCACCGCGGCCCCTCCGAGTGGGACTCCACCTGGGAGCAGGTCAGCCGGGTCGCGGCCCTCACCCAGGCCATGGACGCGGGGCACCTCGTCGTCATCCCGTCCTTCTGGCGCGACGACAAGACCGCGGAGATCCTGGAGGCGCCGGAGCTCACCACCGAGCAGTGGCGCAACCTCACCACGGGCATGGAGCGTCTCGGCCGCGAGGTGAAGGACCGGTACGGCCTGGACATCGTCGTCCACCCGCACGCCGACACCCACATCGACACCGAGGCGCACGTCGAGCAGTTCCTCGACTCGACCGACTCCGACGCCGTCAACCTCTGCCTGGACACCGGGCACTACGCCTACTGCGGCGGCGACAGCGTCAAGCTGATCGAGACGTACGGCGAGCGCATCGGCTATCTGCACCTCAAGCAGGTCGACCCGGAGATCCTCGCCGACGTCGTCAAGAACGAGGTTCCGTTCGGCCCGGCCGTCGCGCGCGGCGTGATGTGCGAACCGCCGGCCGGTGTCCCGGAGCTGGGCCCCGTCCTCACGGCCGCCCAGAAGCTGGACGTGGACCTCTTCGCCATCGTCGAGCAGGACATGTACCCCTGTGAGCCGGACAAGCCGCTGCCGATCGCGGTGCGCACCCGCAAGTTCCTGAGGTCCTGCGGCGCCTGACGACCCGAAAGGACGGCCATGACGGAGCCTGCCCCTCTGGGAATCGCGGTCATCGGTACCGGAAGGATGGGCGCCGACCATGTGCGCCGCATCCACGAAGTCACCAGCGGAGCACGGGTGTCGGCCGTCGTGGACGTCGACGCGGAACGCGCGAAGGCCGTCGCCGCCCGTGTCGACGGCTGCACCGCCCACACCGACCCGGCTGCCGCGATGGCGGCGGCCGACGTGGACGCCGTCCTGATCGCCTCCCCGGGCCCGGCCCACGAGGCCACCCTCCTCGCCGCCTTCGAGCACGATCTGCCCGTCCTGTGCGAGAAGCCGCTCACCCCCGACGCGGCCTCCGCGCTGCGCGTCCTCGAAGCCGAACAGCGCCTCGGCCACCGCCGGGTCCAGGTCGGCTTCATGCGCCGCTACGACCCCGAGTACGCGAAGCTGAAGGCCCTGCTGGTGACGGGCCAGCTGGGCCGTCCGCTCATGCTGCACAACCGGCATCGCAATGTCGCCAGCCCGCCCTTCTTCACCAGCTCCATGCTGATCAGCGACTCCGTCGCCCACGAGGCCGACGTGACCCGCTGGCTGCTGGGCCACGAGATCACCGCCGTCACGGTGCTGCGCCCCACTCCGTCGGCCAGCGCCCCGGACGCCCTGCAGGACCCTCAGTTCGTCGTCTTCGAGACCGACGGCGGCGCCCTCAGCGACGTCGAGATCTTCGTCAACTGCGGTTTCGGCTACCAGGTCCAGGCCGAGGTCGTCTGCGAACGCGGCACCGCCCGCATCGGCGACGGCCACGCCCTGGTCACCAACATGGCCGGCCGCTGGGGTGGCACCATCGCCCAGGACTGGACCGAACGCTTCGAGACGGCCTACGACCAGGAGATCCAGACCTGGGCCGACGCCACCCGCTGCGGCGAGGTCACCGGCCCGAGCACCTGGGACGGTTATGCCGCGGCGGCGGTCTGCGAGGCCGGGGTACGGGCGCTGGAGGACGGCGGCCGGGTGCGGATCGAACTGGTGGACAAGCCGGCGCTGTACGCGTGAGAGACGTGCGAAAGGGGCCGGGGCCACAGCCCCGGGCCCCTTTCGGCGTGTCTCAGACGACGCTGCGCGGCCGGGGCTCGAATCCGGCCTTCCGGTAGCACGCGTCGATGAGTTCCATCGTCGTCACCGCGTCGTCCGCGTCCAGCGGCAGCGGCGCACCGCCGCGCACCCGGGCGGCGAACGCCTCCAGCTGGTACCTGTACGACGAGCGGGTGCCGAGGTGTTCCGTGCGCTCACCCTGTGTCGTGCGGATCATGATGCGGTCGTCCAGCTGGGGCAGGACGAAGTTCGGGGCCGTCGCCTCGCCCCGCGATCCGACGATCCGGATGCTCATGTCCAGGCCGTCGTGGGCCATGTGGCAGCGGGCCGAGCC
>NZ_JBEXSH010000566.1:0-5873 GCF_040613555.1 Streptomyces sp. NPDC006265 | reverse complement strand
GACCGTGGCCTCCTCCGTCACCACGTGCGGCAGCGACAGCCGCAGGACCGCCGGACGGCCGGTGTGCACCACGGCGTTGGTGACGAGTTCGGAGACGAGCAGGATCAGCGTCTCGGCGAGGGGTTCGTCGGCCTGTATGCCGGACCCGGCCAGGCGGGAGCGGGCCCACCGCCGGGCTCGACCCACTTCTGCGGGGTCGGGCCGGATCTCCAGCTGCACTTGAAGCACCTGCACCGCTCACACCATCCGAACCGGCGGACACTTAGGCTCGCGCCTCACGAGGGCCACGATCGTAGCCATTTTCTGCATGGCCAGAACAACGGCCGGGACAAGGATCACGGAACGTGAATCCCTTGTGGGACAGCATGGTTGACGTACAGTCACGCCAACAAGCGCTTCGGGCATATTCCAGCGCGAAGGAGTACCCGTGCGGCATACTGTGCGACGCTCGCCGCGGGCAGTCGAACAGGCGGCGCCACGGGGTCGCACTGCGCTCGGAGCCACTCGCATCTCACACAAGGTACCGGAGCGGGCAATCGACTCCAGGCCGTAACGAGTCACGCTGAGGACACAAGCCGATATCAACGCTCCGTAATTCCGGTATGCCACGATCCGCGACATCTCCGGGAGCGTGTGTGGCGATAGCCCAGCCAGACGACCCGTCAGGCCGTTTCGGCCGCCAGAGCCGCCGCGAGAGCCTCCTCACTCTGCGTGACATCGCCCGTACGTTGAGTTCGAACCCATGCGCGTTTCATATGCAGATGGACCTCGGACTCCCAGGTGAAGCCCATGCCTCCGTGCACCTGGAGACAGTCGCGGGCGCCGCGCACGGCGGCCTCGTCGGCGAGGATCCGGGCCGCTGCGATGTCGGCCGGGTCGGCCGTGACGGCAGCCGCGTACACCGCGGCGCGGGCCGTCTCCGCCCGGACCAAGATCCCCGCGCACAGATGCGCCACCGCCTGGAAGGCTCCGATGGGTCGTCCGAACTGTTCGCGTGCCCGGGCGTGTTGCGCCGCGAGTTCGCAGACGCGGCCGGCCGTGCCGAGTTGCTCGGCCGCGGTGAGGAGGATCGCGACGGGGTCGGGGGCGGGACGCCCCGCGGGCACGCGGTGCAGGGGCGTCAGCGGATCGAGCGAGCGCAGCGGCACGGCCCCCGTGGTGTCCCCGCGTACGACGTCCGCCTCGCCCAGCCACTCCACCAGCCCGCCGTCCTCGGCCGCCACCACCGTCTCCCCGGTGGCCGCGCCCGGTACGGCACCGGCCGCGAGGTGGGTGGCGATGAGCGGCCCGGGCAGCAGCGCCCGCCCCGCCTCCTCGAACAGCAACACGGCCTCCGGCAGCCCGAGTCCGACGCCGCCGTCCGCCTCCGGCATCCGCAGGGCGAAGAGCCCGAGGTCCCCGAGCGTCCGCCACAACGCCCGGTCGAGCCGCAGCGGCCCCCCGGCCCGAAGGGCCCCCGCAACGCCCCCGTCCACTCCGGCAGGGCCCATCCGCCGGCCACCCGTGCCGGGACCCTCCGCCCGCGCTTCACCCGCCCGGGAACCGACCGCACCGCCACCGCCGTCCCCGGCACGCTCCACGGCGGCCCGCAGGGCCTCACCGTCGAATCGCCGGGCCAGCGCCTCGCGCAGCCCGTCCCGCAGCGCCCGCTGGTCGCCCGTCAGGCGGAACCGCACAGCACCTCACCGTCCCTTCGGCAGGCCGAGGATGCGCTCGGCGATGATGCTGTGCTGCACCTGCGAAGTGCCGGCCGCGATGGTGTACGACAGGGAGCTCAGTCGTTCGAGGGCCCAGGGCCGGTCCAGGTCGAGGCAGTCGGGGCCCAGCACCTCCGCGGCGGCGTCGTAGAGCTCCTGGCGGGCGTGCGAGTAGCGGAGTTTGAAGACCGAGCCGCCGGTGCCCGGCACTCCGCCCGATGCCTCCGCCGCGCTGACGTTCCACTGCGTGAGCCGCCACAGCGCCCGGAACTCGGCGTTGAGCCTGCCCAGCCGACGCCGGAGGGCCGGGTCGTCCCACCGACCGTTCTTGCGGGCCTCGACGGCCAGTTCGCCCAGCACGCGCCGGCAGGCGACGACCTCGCCGGCGAAGGCCGTGCCCCGCTCGAAGGACAGCGTCACCATGGTCACGCGCCAGCCGTCGTTCTCGTCCCCGACCCGGTTCGCCACCGGCACCCGCACCTCGTCGAGGAAGACCTCGGCGAACTCCGCCGACCCCGCGAGCGTGCGCAGCGGCCGTACGGTGACGCCGGGCGCGTCCATGGGCAGGGCGAGCCAGGTGATGCCCCGGTGCTTGGGCGCGGCGGGGTCGGTACGGACCAACAGCTCGCACCAGTCGGCGACTTCCGCGTGGGAGGTCCAGATCTTGGAGCCGGTCACCACATAGGTGTCGGAGTCGCGCCGCGCGCGCGTGCGCAGGGCCGCGAGGTCGGATCCGGCGTCCGGTTCGCTGAAGCCCTGGCACCAGACCTCCTCGCCGCGCAGGATCGGCGGCAGCCAGCGCGCCCGCTGGTCGGCCGTGCCCTCGGCGGCGATGGTCGGACCGGCGTGCAGCAGGCCGACGAAGTTGGCGCCGACGTAGGGCGCGCCGGCCCTCTCGGTCTCCTCCAGGAAGATCAGCCGCAGGGTCGGGGAGGCGTCCCAGTGGACGTCGGCGTATCCGGCGTCGTGGAGCCGGCGCTGCCAGCCGAGGTCGTACGCCCGCCGCCCCGGCCAGTCGTCGGGGGACGGCTTGGGCGGGAGGGCGGGGAGCACCCCCGCGAGCCAGTCCCGCAGCCGGGCCCGGAAGTCCTCCTCCTCGGGCGTGTAGGACAGGTCCATCGGCGGGCCTCAGCGGTCCCGGTCCAGGTCGAGGTCCAGCATCCGGATGGCGTTGCCCCGCATCAGCTTGTACACCGTCTCGTCGTCGAGGCCCTTGACGTGGTCGAGGGCGACCTCCTTGGTGTGCGGGAAGGTCGAGTCGACGTGCGGGTAGTCGGTCTCGAAGGTGGCGTTGTCCCGGCCGACCACGTCCAGCGACGCCACGCCGTGTTTGTCTCGGAAGAAGCAGCAGAACATCTGCCGGTAGTAGTACGTCGACGGTGGCTCGGGGATCGTCTCGCGCACGCCGCCCCAGGCACGGTGTTCCTCCCACACGTCGTCGGCGCGCTCCAGGGCGTACGGGATCCAGCCCATCTGCCCTTCGGAGTAGGCGAGTTTGAGGCGGGGGAAGCGCACCAGGACCCCGCTGAAGAGGAAGTCCATCATCGAGGCCATCGCGTTGTTGAAGCTGAGGGAGGCCTGGACGGCGGGCGGGGCGTCCGGTGAGGCGGCGGGCATCTGGGAGCTGCTGCCGATGTGCATGTTGACGACCGTCCCGGTCTCCTGGCAGACGGCGAAGAACGGGTCCCAGTAGCCGGAGTGGATGGACGGCAGCCCGAGGTGCGTGGGGATCTCGGAGAAGGTCACCGCCCTCACCCCGCGCGCGGCGTTGCGGCGGATCTCCTCGAGGGCCAGGCCGACGTCCCACAGCGGGATCAGGCACAGCGGGATGAGCCGCCCGCCGCTGTCGCCGCACCACTCCTCGACCATCCAGTCGTTGTAGGCGCGTACGCAGGCGAGGGCGACCTCCTTGTCGTGGGCCTCGGCGAAGGTCTGGCCGCAGAAGCGGGGGAAGGACGGGAAGCAGAGGGACGCCTCGACATGGTTGAGGTCCATGTCCTGGAGGCGGGCCTTCGGGTCCCAGCAGCCGGGCCGCATCTCCTCCCTGGTGATGCCCTCCAGGGTCATCTGGTCGCGGTCGAAGCCGACGGCGGCGATGTTGCGCTTGTACGGGAACTTCAGGTCCTCGTAGATCCACCAGTCGGTGGGCTGGCCGTCCGGGTCCATGGTGATCCGGTACTTGCCGCCGATGTAGGCGAGTTCACCGATCCCGGCGGTCAACGCCCTGGGACCGCGCTCGCGGTACCTGGCCGGCAGCCAGGTGTCGAAGAGGTGGGCGGGCTCGATCACGTGGTCGTCGACGCTGATGATGCGGGGCAGTTCGGTCGCCATGGGTCCCCTCCGCCGGACGGTACTTATCTGATGCAGCGTCAGATAGCATCCCACCTGACGACCCGTCAGCCAAGGAGCACTGCCGAGGAGCAGGGGGCAGCCGTGAACGACACCCCGCACGCCCTGAGTTCGTCCCGCACCCTGTGGGAGCTGGTCACCCGCCGTGCCGCGCTGACGCCCGACCGGCCGCTGTTCCTCCAGGACGGCCGCACGCTCACCTTCGAGGCGCTGCGCGCGCGTGCCGAGCGGGTCGCCGCCGGGCTGTACGGCATGGGCGTGCGCCCCGGGACGGTGGTCGCCTGGCAGCTGCCGACCCGCATCGAGACGGCCGTGCTGTCCTTCGCCCTGACCCGGCTCGGCGCCGTACAGACCCCGGTGATCCCCTTCTACCGGGACCGCGAGGTCGGCTTCGCGCTACGCGAGTCCAAGGCCGAGTTCTTCGCGGTGCCGGGCACCTGGCGCGGCTTCGACCACACGGAGATGGCCCGGCGGCTGGGCGCGAAGGGCGTCTTCGAGGCGTACGACGACCTGCCCGACGGCGATCCGTCCCTCCTGCCTCCCCCGTCCTCCGACGGCACCGCCGTCCGCTGGATCTACTGGACGTCCGGGACGACCTCAGACCCCAAGGGCGTGCTGCACACGGACCGTTCCCTGCTCGCGGGCGGCTCCTGCCTGGCGCACGCGCTGCGCCCCTCGGCACAGGACGTGGGCTCGATCGCCTTCCCGTACGCCCACATCGGCGGACCCGACTACACGGTGATGCTGCTGCTGTACGGCTTCCCGGCGGTGCTGTTCGAGCAGTTCGCGCTGCCGGAGGCGCTGGCCGCGTACCGCGCGCACGGGGTGACCATGGCGGGCGGGTCGACGGCGTTCTACTCGATGTTCCTGGCGGAGCAGCGCAAGCAGCCGGGCGAGCCCGTACTGCCGGCCCTGCGGCTGCTGGCGGGCGGCGGGGCGCCCAAGCCGCCGGAGCTGTACCACGCCGTCGTGCGCGAGATGGGCGTGCAACTCACCCACGGGTACGGCATGACCGAGGTGCCGATGATCACCATGGGGACCCCGGACGACGGCCCCGAGCTGCTGGCGACGACCGAGGGGCGGCCGCCGCAGGGCATGGAGATCCGGATCGTGGACGGGGAGGTGCGGCTGCGCGGGGAGGCCGTGTGCCGCGGGTATCTGGATCGGGGGCAGACGGCGCAGGCCTTCGACGCGGACGGGTTCCTGCGCACCGGTGACCTCGGGCGGCTCACGGAGACCGGGCACCTGGTGCTCACCGGCCGCCTGAAGGACGTGATCATCCGCAAGGGCGAGAACATCTCGGCCCAGGAGATCGAGGACCTGCTGCACCGGCATCCGGCGGTCGGGGACGTGGCGGTGATCGGCCTGCCGGACGCGGCGCGCGGCGAGCTGGTGTGCGCGGTGGTCGAACAGCCGTCGGGGTCCGAGGCCTTGACGCTCTCGGGCGTGACCGCCTTCCTGCGCGCCGAGGGGCTGTCGGTGCACAAGCTGCCGGAACGGCTGGAGGTGGTGGACGCCCTTCCGCGGGGCGAGACCCTGCGGAAGGTGCTGAAGTACAAGCTCCGCGAGCGCTATGCGGGCGAGTGAGTCCGGGCGGGGCCACGGCCCCGAGCCGGGTATGGGACCCCGCCCGGGCGAACGTCCTACTCGGGCACGGTGAAGTAGCGGGCGAAGGCCGGGACGACGTCGGCCTCGCCGACCTTGCCGTCGCCGTCCTCGTCGAGCGCGGCGGCGGCCGGGCCCGCGAGGTCCTCGGGGACGCCGAGGCACTTCAGGACACGGCCGGCTTCCTCGGCCGTCGCGGCGCCGTCGCCGTCGGTGTCGGCG
>NZ_JBEXSH010000565.1:0-5877 GCF_040613555.1 Streptomyces sp. NPDC006265 | reverse complement strand
GGACTCCGCCCGTCTCCACCCCCGCCGCGCCCCCGGCGGCCCCGGCCACGCCTCCCCCGCCCGCGCCCGGCGCCGGGAAGATCAACCTCGACAAGGGCCGCGTCAGCCTCCAGAAGAACCAGACCGTGTCCCTGATCAAGGGCGGCCTCCCCCTGCTCTCCCAGGTCAGGATGGGGCTCGGCTGGGAACCGGCGTACCGCGGCAAGGACATCGACCTGGACGCCTCGGTCATCGCCTACGGGCCGCAGCGCAACCACATCGACAGCTGCTACTTCGGCAAGCTCCAGATCGTGGGCGGTGCCATCCGGCACTCCGGCGACAACCTCACGGGTGAGGGCGGCGGGGACGACGAGACCATCATGGTCGACCTCGGCCGCCTGCCCCAGGAGGTCACGGGCCTGGTCTTCACGGTGAACTCCTTCTCCGGCCAGAAGTTCACCGAGGTCGCCAAGGCCTACTGCCGCCTTCTGGACGGCACGACCGGTGAGGAACTGGTCCGCTTCGACCTGACCGGCGCCGAGCCCCAGACCGGCGTCCTGATGGCCAAGCTCATCCGCCAGTTCTCCGGCGAGTGGGAGATGACGGCCATGGGCGACTTCGTGAAGTCCCGCACGGTGAGGGGCATGGTGAAGCCGGCGGCGCAGGCGCTGTAACCCGCCACCGGCCTCCGGGGACGCCCCCTCACCCAGGGGGCGTCCGGCTCACCATGTCAGCGGCGCCGCGCTCCCAGTCCCTCGATCAGCAGCGTCAGGTACCGCCGGAGGTGCCGGTCCTCCCCGTCCGCCAGTTCCGATGCCGTCGCCATTCCGTGAGCCAGCCGCAGCACGTCGCTCGGCTCGACGTCCGTCCGCAGCGTGCCCTCCGCCTGTGCCGCGCGGACCAGCCGCCCCGCCGCGGCCCGGACCGAGTCGCCGCAGGCCGTGTTCACAAGGGAGCCGCCGGAGTCCGTGACGGCCGGGCCCAGCAGCACCTTCAGCCCCCGCATCCGGATCATCCCGGCGCCCAGTTCGTACAGCCACTCCCCCAGCGCCTCGCCCGGCGGCAGTTCCTCCGCCAGCACACCGGCCCGGGCCGCGATCGCCTCGACACGGTCCAGATAAGCGGCCTCCAGCAGCGCCTGCCGGGTCGGGAAATGCCGGTACAGCGTGCCGGAGCCGACCCCGGCACGCTTGGCGATGTCGTCGAGCGAGGCGCCCTCGCCGTGCTCTGCGAAGGCCTCCGCGGCGACCGCCAGCAGCCGCTCGTGGTTGCGCCGGGCGTCCGCCCGCATGGGCCTGACCTGCGCCACGCGACCACTCCTCACGAACCGGGGACTTTCTCCGCACTCTACCGAGACGGCGCGCCGGCACCCGGCCCCTACATCTTCATCGCCCGCGCCGCCAAGGCCCGCAGGAAGTGCCGTGCCCCGAACAGGAACACCACGACGCTGTTGGCAGACCCTCTTCCGGGTCGTGGTGCCGCACCTGCGGCCGGTGGTCCTCTTCGCGGCCGTCCCCTCCACCACCAACGGCGCTGCCGCGGGCCCGTTCACACGGGGATGGGGGGAAGGCTTCCTGGATGAGGCGCGTGGTGGTCGAGCCGACGTCTCGCGGTGGGGGTTTGCGAGTGTCCGTGGACGTTCACGCGAGCGTTGCCGGCGAGCATCGGGGGCCCGAAATCCGGTGTCAAGGGAACGGCGAGGCTGATCTACGGGGGGTCAGCCGGAGTCGCGCACCACGAGTTCGGGTGTCACCCACGCGTCCGCGCCCCGCAGCGGCTCTTCGCCCGCGCGCAGCCGGGCCACCTGCTCCACGGCCAGCCGTCCCAGCTGCCGCTTGTCGATATGCAGGGTGGTCAGGGCGGGTTCGACCAGCTCGCCCAGCGAGAGGCCGTCGAAGCCGAGCACGGCCACGTCCTCCGGAACGCTCCGGCCACGCCGACGGGCGGTGCGCATCGCCCCGACCGCGACCAGGTCGTTGAAGCCGAAGACCGCGGTGACGTCGGGCCACTGGGCCAGCAGCCGTTCCATGCCGGCCTCTCCCCCCGCCACGCTGTGCTCGGGGCACATCACGACCCAGTCCTCGTCGACCGGCAGGCCGAGCCGCCGTGTCTGCTCCAGGAAGGCCTGTCTGCGGGGGCCGGGGCCGTGTATGCCGTCCAGCATGCCGATCCTGCGGTGCCCGGCGCGGAACAGATGGTTCATGCCCCGCTCGACACCGGTGGCGGCGTCGATGCCCACGGCCGCGAACCGGGTCTGCTGCGGGCCGCGCTCCAGCAGCACCAGCGGCACGCCTCCGAGGTGCCGGGTGAGCACGTCGTCCGGGCCCTTGAAGTAGCCGACGACCGCGTCCGCCTGGTGGGAGAGCACGTCGAGCGCCTCCCGCTCCCTGGCCTCGTCGATCCGGGAGTCCCACACGACGACCTGCCAGCCGCGCTGCTCGGCCGCCTCCAGCACTCCGGCGGCCACCTCGGGGAAGAACGGGTTGCGCAGGTCCGGGATCACGAGACCGGCCGTCACCGCGCCTTTCTGCACGAGCCCGCGCGCGAACCGGCTGGGCCGGTAGTCCAGCAGCCGTGCCGCCTCCAGGACCCGCTCCTTGGTGCCGGCGTCGATCTCGCCCTTGTCGTTGACCGCCCGCGACACCGTCTGGCGTGACACTCCGGCGAGCCGTGCGACGTCGTGGATCGTGGCCCGGCGCCGGGCACCGTCGGACCGCTCCGCACTCGGCTCCGCACGCTGATTGTCCGTCCACACGTCCAGCACTGTATCCGCCACGGGAGCCTGCCCGGCAGGGGGAGCCGGACGGATGCCCTCCGCATCCCCACCGCCACAGACGCCACCGCGCTCCCGCACTCGCGTACGGCGAGAAGGGGCCGTGTCGGAGGGCGTCCGCCCGCAGCGGTTGGCGCGTCAACGAACAGTCAGTCGGTATCGGGGCCCATCGCGCCGTTCCGAGGACGGACCCCCGGCGCGGCCCCGACCCACACCCCACGCGAAGGCGAAGCGAACGCGGTCGCAGCCCGGCCGACCACCCAGACCCCGCATCCACCGCCCCCGTCACTCACCGAGCTCGGTGAACAGCGTCAGCCGAAGCGCACCCGGCGCTTCGAGGCGGGAGTACAGGGAGTTCCAGGGAGCGCGCGTCGGCTCGGCCACGACCTCGGCTCCGGCCGCGGCCAGCTTCGCCGTCGTCGCGCCGGAGTCGTCCACCTGGAAGGCGACCCGGATGTGCCCGGCCACCCGCCGCCCCACCTCGACCTCGTCGATGAACGCGGCGCGGTTCGGGTCGGTGAGCTCCAGGGTGGCCCGCCCGGCGTCGAGGATCGTGACCCGCCCGTCCTCCGAGGCGAACGCGCCCTGCTCGGTCAGGCCGAGCACGTCCCGGTAGAAGTGCAGCGCGGCGTCGTAGTCGTCGCGGTCACGACCAGGCGGAGTTCACGAACGGCTGGTGTGTCGGACATGGCGGCTCCTCCAGGACGTCGGCTGACCGGACCACCCGACGGCCCGCCGGATGACTCCCCGCGCACCCGACGGCCCACCCTGATGATTCCCCCGCACACCCGGCGGGCCGCCCGTCAGAACAGCGCGCTGTACGCGTTCAGCGCCGGCTGCCCTCCCAGGTGGGCGTAGAGCACCGTGGAGTCGCGCCCGATCTCGCCCCTCGACACCAGGTCGATCATCCCGGCCATGGACTTGCCCTCGTAGACGGGGTCCGTGACCATCCCCTCCGTCCGGGCGGCGAGCCGCATCGCGGCGAGAGTGGTCTCGTCGGGGACGCCGTAGACGCCGGCGTGGTACCGCTCGTCGAGTTCGATGTCGGACTCGGTCACCTCGCGCTTCAGGCCGATGAGCTGCCCGGTGCGGTCGGCGATACGGGCGATCTGACCGCGGGTCGCGGCCGGCTTCGCCGAGGCGTCGATGCCGAGCACGCGCCGGGGCCGCCCGCCGGCCTCCTCCAGCACGGCGAACCCGGCGACCATGCCGGCCTGGGTCGACCCGGTCACCGAGCACACCACGACGGTGTCGAAGAAGACGCCCAGCTCCCGCTCCTGCTCGGCGACCTCGTACGCCCACCCGGCGAAGCCGAGTCCGCCGAGCGGATGGTCGGAGGCCCCGGCCGGGATGGCGTACGGCTTCCCGCCGCCCTCCTCGACCTCCCTGAGCGCCCGCTCCCAGCTCTCCTTGAAGCCGATGCCGAACCCGGCCTCGACCAGCCGCACATCGGCCCCGGCCAGCCGGCTGATCAGGATGTTGCCGACCTTGTCGTACACGGCGTCGGGCCAGTCCACCCAACTCTCCTGCACGAGCACGCACTTGAGCCCGGCCCGGGCGGCGACGGCCGCGACCTGGCGGGTGTGGTTGGACTGCACGCCACCGATCGACACGAGGGTGTCGCAGCCCTGGGCGAGCGCGTCGGCGACCAGGTACTCCAGCTTGCGGGTCTTGTTCCCGCCGTACGCCACACCGGAGTTGCAGTCCTCGCGCTTGGCCCAGAGGGAGGCGCCGCCGAGATGCGCGGTGAGCCGTTCCAGGGGGTGCAGGGGCGAGGACCCGAAGAGCAGGGGGTAACGCTCGTACGAGGAAAGCGACATGAGTCCTCCCGGGTCGGTCTCGATCGTCGGCCGGTGCCGACCGGTCTCAGTCGGCGAGTTCCTCGAGCCCTCGCCAGATCTCCGCCGTGACGAGCACCGCCGCGTCCGCGTCACCGGCCGCGCAGGCCTCGATCAGCCGCTCGTGCAGCCCGGCGGACCGGCAGCTGCCGCCCTCGCCGAAGCGCCGTCGCTCCAGGCGGCGGATGAGGGGGGTGAAGCGGGCGACGGTCGCGGCAGCCGCGCGGTTGCCGCTCACCCGGACGAGGACGTCGTGCAGGTCGTCGTCGGCCCGCAGCGCCGCGTCCACGTCTCCGGCGGACACGGCGGCGGCGAACCGCTCGTTGGCCGCGCGCATCACCGCGAGGTCGGCGGCATCCAGCCGGGGCACCGCCACCCTCGCCACGAGTTCGTGCAGGGCACCGACGACGGCGGCGGCGTCCCGGACGTCGGCCGTCACCAGGGGGGTCACTCGGGTGTAGCTCTGCGGCTTGCTCTCCAGCAGCCCTTCGTCCACCAGCCGGGAGAACGCGTCGCGCACCGGCGCCCGGGACAGCCCGAGCCGCTCCGCGAGCTCGGCGTCCCGCACCGCCGCACCCGGCTCGATCTCGCCGGCCACGATGGCGTCCCTGATCGCCTCGTACGCGCGGTCCCTGAGCAGGGTGCGGGGCACGGGTCGGATGGCTTCCATGGACTGAAATGTTAGATGTCAGTACGCCCTTCAACAAGGGCCGCGCACCCGCCCGCACACAGATCCGCGCACAGAACCGTGGCCCGCCCTCCCCTCGCGGCGCGGGCCACGGCCTGTCGCCCCTCAGGCCGCCCAGGGCCAGTCGGCGTCCCGGGAGGCCTCGATCAGCGGAACCATCCGGAAGGCGGCGTCCGAGAGCCCTCCGAACGTGTGCCGGTCACCCGTGCCCGACGGGCCGTGGCCCGCCCGGTACCCGGCGAGGTTCCAGGTGTAGACCGGCACACCGGCCGGGATCTGCTCGGTCGGGTCGCCCCGGTGGTGGTGCGTGTACTGCTCGTCGGTGACGATCAGTACCCGGTCGTGCTTCTTGTAGTGCCGGCGCACCGCCTCCGTGGTGTCGGTGCCGCCCAGGTCGCCGAAGCGGTCGAGGATCTTGAGCACCGACTCGCCCCGGCGGAACCTCACGCGGTCGCTCGTCGAGCCGAACTCGACCAGGTCCGCGCGCTCCGCCCGCAGGGCGAGCGCCGTGCCGAAGATCGCCGCGGCGTCGGCGCGGGCCCGAAGCACGCGCAGAAGGTCATGCACGCGATCTGGGGCGCGCACATGATGTCGCTGAC
>NZ_JBEXSH010000564.1:0-5878 GCF_040613555.1 Streptomyces sp. NPDC006265 | reverse complement strand
CCTGCCCGTCGACCTCGATCCGCACGTGCCGGCTGCTGGACAGCGCGTCGACGCGTTTGTGCGGCGTCGTCGAACTCCAGGGTGATGGAGGGCCGCCCGCCCAGCGGGGAGTCCACCGGCCCTCCGGCGCCCTCGCGCAGCCAGCCCGCGCGGAAGAGCCGGTCCAGCCGCTGCCCGACGGTGGCCCGGGACAGTCCGGTCGCCTGCTGCAGGGCACCCCGGGTCACGGCGCGCCGACTGCGCACCAGTTCGAGCAGTTCGCCGGCGCTCGCCTGCCCCGCGCCTCGTCCGGTTCTCCCGGGCTGTCCGGTCATGCAGACCCCCTTGCGTTTCTCAACCTTGCCTTACATAGTGGGTTTTGCGTGTTAAATAGACGTAACCCCACGGTAGCCGCAGCCGAACCGGCCGGCCGGACGTCTTCCGGAGAGCCCCGAGTGGACCGCACCGCCCAGCGCGCCCCGCGTCCCCCAGGACGCACCGTTGCATACGAACCGTCCAGTGTCGCGCCTCCCCTGCACGTGAGGGCCGCCGCCGTGCTGGAGGCCGGCTGGACGGGGACGTCCACGGTGCCCTCGCGCGGCCTGTACCCGCACCAGTGGTCGTGGGACTCGGCGTTCATCGCGATCGGCCTCAGGCACCTCTCGCCGTTACGGGCCCAGACGGAGCTGGAGACGCTGCTGGCGGCCCAGTGGGCGGACGGGCGGATCCCGCACATCGTCTTCAACCCCTGCGTCCCCCTCGACGCGTACTTCCCGAGCCCCGACTTCTGGTACTCATCGACCGCCGGGCGCACCGCCGGAGCCCCGCGCACCGTACAGACCTCCGGGATCGTGCAGCCACCGGTCCACGCCCTGGCCGCGTGGCTGGTGCACCTCGCCGACCCGGGCCTGTCCAGGGCGCGCGGCTTCCTCACCCGGGCGTACCCCCGGCTGGCCGCCTGGCACGCCTACCTCCTGCACCGGCGCGACCTGGGCGGGGGCGGGCTGGTGTCCGTGGTGCACCCCTGGGAACAGGGTATGGACAACAGCCCCTGCTGGGACCGCCCGTTGTCCCGGGTCACCCCGGCCCCGGCCCGCTCCTTCCGCCGCGCCGACCTCGACCACGGCGCCTCCGAGGACCGGCCGACGGATCTGGACTACGGGCGGTACGTACGGCTGGCGGCCGACTACCGGGACCGTGGGTACGCCGACGGCCCCGGCGATTTCGCCGTGGAGGACCCGGCGTTCAACGCCCTGCTCGCCGCCTCCGAGTACGCCCTGGACCGGATCGCCCACGAACTCGGCGTGACCGGCCCGGCGCGGCGGGCCCGCGCGGAGCACCTGACGGCGGCCCTGGTGGAGCGGCTGTGGGAACCGGCGGCGGGCATGTTCCTGTGCCGGGACGTGCGCGCCGGGGAACTGATCCCGGAGCGCGGCGTCTCCGGGCTGATCCCCCTGCTGCTGCCCGCCCTGCCCCGCGGCCTCGCGGCCACCCTGGTCCGCACGATGTGCGGCCCGCACTTCGGCCTCGGCGGCACGACCCGCCTGGTCCCGAGCTACGACCTGCTCGGCGAGGCCTTCGACCCGCACCGCTACTGGCGCGGCCCGGCCTGGTTCAACACCAACTGGCTGCTGGAGCGCGGGCTGCGGCAGCACGGCGAGCGGGGCCGGGCCGACGCCCTGCGCGAGGGCATGCTGCACACCGCCGGCGCCTCCGGCTTCGCGGAGTACGTCGACCCGTACACGGCACAGGCCTGCGGCGTCACCGGCTTCGGCTGGACCGCCGCGCTCACGCTCGACCTGCTGCACGACCGGCCCGCAGGGGGCAGGAACGGCCTCACGGCGATCAAAGGAGAGGACCGGGCATGACCGACCGGCATCATCTGCTCGTGCACGGACGGACGTTCGCCGCCGTCGGCGACCGCGGCGACATCAGCGGCTACCGGGGCGGCAACGCACCGGACGGCATGTTCGTACGGGACGCCCGGCATCTGAGCCGGTGGCAGCTCACCGTCGACGGGGCGGTGCCCGACACCCTGACTCCGGTGGCCGACGGGGACACCGCGCGCTGTGTGCTCGTCCCGCGCGGCGGCCGCGACGAACCGCCCGCGTACACGCTCTTCCGCGAACAGTCCGTCGGGGACTCCTCGTTCGTGGAGTCGCTGCGCGTCACCAGCAACCGCCCGGTGCCGACGACGGTCCACCTCGCGGTCACCGCCGACGCCGACTTCACCGACCAGTTCGAGCTGCGCTCCGACCACCGCACCTACACCAAGGCCGGGGCCGTCCGCTCCCGCCACGTGCTCGGGCACGGCGTGGAGTTCGCCTACCGGCGCGGCGAGTGGCGGTCCGTCACGACCGTGACCGCCGATCCCCATCCGGACGCCGTGGAGGAGACCGGCACCGGCGCCCGCCGTCTGGCGTGGGCCCTGGACCTCGAACCGCACGGCACCGCCGAGCTGACCCTGCGGGTCATGGCCCGCCCGCACGGCGACCGGCGTGCCCTGCGCGTACCCCGTTCCCCCGCCGCCGTCCAACGGCAACTCCGCTCATGGGAAGACGAGTTCGTCCAGGGTGTGGCCTTCCCGGAGGGCTGGCCCGAGCTGGCCGCCGCCTGCACCCGGGGGCTCGCCGACCTCGCCGCCCTCCAGGTTCCGGCGACCGGCCCGGACGGCGAGGAACTGCGCGTCCCGGCCGCCGGCGCCCCCTGGTTCCTGACGCTGCTGGGCCGGGACGCCCTGCTGACCTCGCTGTTCGCCCTGCCCTACCGGCCACGGCTGGCCGCCGCCACCCTGCCCGCGCTCGCCGCGACCCAGGCCACCGGGACCGGCCCCGACGGGATCGCCCAGCCCGGCAAGATCGTGCACGAGGTACGGCACGGCGAACTGGCCCACTTCGGACAGGTCCCCTACGGCCGCTACTACGGCTCGGTCGACGCCACCCCGCTGTTCCTCGTCCTGCTCGGCGCGTACACCGAGCACACCGGCGACACGGGCCCGGCCCGCCGCCTCGAATCCCACGCCCGGGCCGCCGTCACCTGGATGCTCGACCACGGCGGCCTCACCTCGCGCGGCTACCTCGTCTACCGCGCCGACCAGGGCGGCCTCGCCAACCAGAACTGGAAGGACTCCCCCGGCGCCATCTGCTCCGCCGAAGGCACCCGCCCGCACGGCCCGGTGACGGCCGCGGGCGCGCAGGGCTACGCGTACGACGCCCTGCGCCGCACGGCGGGCCTCGCCCGCACGGTGTGGCAGGACACCACGTACGCCCACCTGCTGGAACAGACGGCCGGCGACCTGCGCGACCGTTTCCAGCGGGACTTCTGGATGGCGGAGCACTCCTTCCCCGCCCTCGCGCTGGACGGCCGGGGCAAGCAGGTCGACGCGCTGGCCTCCGACGCCGGGCACCTGCTCTGGTCGGGGCTGCTGGACAAGGAGTACGGCGAACTCGTCGGACGGCGGCTCCTCGAACCGGACTTCTTCTCCGGCTGGGGCGTCCGCACGCTGGCCGCCGGGCAGCCGGCGTACCACCCGCTCTCCTATCACCGCGGCTCGGTCTGGCCGCACGACAACGCGCTGATCGCCCTGGGCCTGGCCCGCTACGGACTGCACGACGAGGCCCGTGCGATCGCCCACGGCCTGGTCGATGCGGCGGGCGCGACCGGCCACCGGCTCCCGGAGGTCCTCGCGGGCTACGGCCGCGACACGCACCCGGAGCCGGTGCCGTACCCGTACGCGTGCGTGCGTGAATCCCGTTCCGCGTCCGCCCCGTTGGCGCTGCTCACGGCGGTCGGCGTGGTCTGAGGGCCGGTTGGTCCGCCGTTTGCCGGGTGTTTGCCGAGCGCTGGCCCGGCGGGCTGAACACACCCGAGGAACGTCCCGTACGGAACGGTGGCGGACCCACACCCCCACCCGGGTCCGTCACCCCACCGGGTTTTGAACGGGAAGGACCTCCGGGTGCCTGTCTTCACACGCTTCAGCGAGCCGCCACAGCCGGGTGACGGCATGTCCGAGGCAGAGACCGAGAAGGCGGAGGGCGGGGAGAGCGGGGAGGACGGGAGAGCGCGGGCGGCGGCGCAGGGTCCGGCCCCGGCCGCCGCGCGGACCGACCTCGGACACCTCGTCAACCGCCTGCGCACCTGGCGCCCCCGGGCCGCCGCCCCGGAGGGCCGGCCCACCCGCCTCGGAGCCTGGCGCACCCGCCACCCCCGGACCGCGCGCGCCCTCCGCCTGGCCGCCACCGCCCTCGCCGCCGCCCTGGTCCTCGGGGCCCTGCTGCTGCCCAACACCCTCCCCGCCCTCAAGGCGGTCAGCTTCGCGCGGATCCCGGCGGAGGCGGTCATCGGAGCCGCCGTCGTGCTGGCGCTGCCGCGCCGGCCCCGGCTGGTGACGGCGGTGCTGTACGGGCTCGGTCTCACCGCCCTGACCACGGTGAACCTGCTCGACATGGGGTTCAACGAGTACCTGGGCCGGGGCTTCAACGCCGCGCTCGACTGGGACCTGCTGCCCGACGCGCAGGCGTACGTCCGGGACACGCTGGGCGGGGGCGTCGCGACCGCCGCCACCGTCGGGGCGGTGGTGCTCGTGCTGCTCGTGGCGACCGTCATGGTCGCGGCGACGATCCGGCTCGCGCACGTGCTGGCGCGTCACCGGGTGCGGGCGACCAAGGGCGCCCTGATCGCCGGCACCGTCTGGGTCACCTGCTCCGCCCTGGGTCTGACCCTGTTCGGTGGCCCGATCGCCTCCGAGCGCGGGGCCGGTGCCCTCAGGGTGCACGCGCAGCGGACGGTGGAGTCGCTGCGGGACGAGGCGGCGTTCGTGCAGCAGTCGAAGGCGGACACCTTCGGCAACACCCCGCCCGGTGAACTGCTCCCGGACCTGCGCGGCAAGGACGTGATCTTCACGTTCATCGAGAGCTACGGCCGCAGCGCCATCGAGGACCCGGTCATGGCACCCGGCGTCGACCGCACCCTGGACACGAGCACCGCCGCCCTGGAGAAGGCCGGGTTCGCCGCCCGCAGCGGCTGGCTGACCTCGGCGACGTACGGCGGCAGCAGCTGGCTCGGCCACTCCACGACCATGTCCGGCCTGTGGATCGACAACCAGCGGCGTTACCGCACGGTCAGCGCCGGCGACCACCTCACCCTCACCAAGGCCTTCCAGAAGACCGGCGCCTGGGACACCGTCGGGGTCATGCCGGGCGTGCAGAAGGGCTGGCCGGAGGAGAAGTGGTACGGCCTCGACAAGCTCTACGACGCCTTCGACCTGGGGTACGAGGGGCCGAAGTTCAGTTGGTCGACCATGCCCGACCAGTACGCGCTGGAGGCGTTCCAGCGGCGGGTGCACGGGAAGAAGCGGGACAAGCCGCTGATGTCGTTCGTCATCCTGACCTCCAGCCACCAGCCCTGGGCGCCCATCCCGAAGATGGTCGGCTGGGACGAACTCGGCGACGGCTCGGTCTTCGACGCGATCCAGAAGGCCGGCAACAAGGCGTCGGACGTCATCACCGACACCACCAAGTCCCGTGAGGAGTACGGCAAGTCCATCCAGTACTCGGTCACCAGCCTCACCCAGTGGCTGGAGCGCTACGGCACCGACGACACCGTCCTGGTCTTCCTCGGCGACCACCAGCCCATCGCCCGGGTCAGCGGGAACGGCGCCAGCCGGGACGTGCCGGTGTCGATCGTCGCGAAGGACCCGAAGGTCCTGGACAAGGTCGCCGACTGGAACTGGACCGAGGGCCTCAAGCCCGACCGCGGCGCACCGGTGTGGAAGATGAGTTCCTTCCGCGACCGCTTCCTGACGGCGATGGCCGTGGAATCAGCGCTGGTGGTCATGAGAGTTCCTGTCCTGCGGTCGGGAAGTCGTGGTGAGCGGGCCGGATGGTGTAGCCGTACCCGA
>NZ_JBEXSH010000563.1:0-5885 GCF_040613555.1 Streptomyces sp. NPDC006265 | reverse complement strand
GGCCCCGGCTCCCCCCCGCCCCCGGGGCTCTCTGCCGCTCAGAGGTCGCCAACTCCGGGCCTGCGTCGGCCTGTCGCCTCATCGACGATCGCCCTGAGCTGTCTGCGCTGGCGGTCCTCCTCCGTGATCCGGGTGGCGAGCACGGCTCGGTCGGTGTGGGGGTCGACGGCGGCCAGGACCAGGCGTTGCAGCTCGGCGGGGTCGAGCGCCTCGACTTCCCACTGCACCGGTCGGGCCGGGTCGAGTTGGTACCGGCGGGCGAAGGCCGGCCAGCGTGGGTCACCGGCCTTGCCCGTGGCTGCTGGCAAGGCATGTTCGCGGACCTGGTCGTGGGTGAGCAGGACCCGCTCCACGGAGTTCCAGCAGGCAGTGCGCGCCACCCAATCGCGTTCGATATCGGCGCCGGAGGCGTCGAAGTCCCCGACGTACAGCAGCGCGGTCGAGCGCGGGTCTCGGGCGATCCGTTCGCGGACGACCTGGACGTAGGTCTGGCTGCCGAACCCCCTGACGACGAGCACGGGGATGCCCGTTTCCTGCAGCCAGCCGGTGAGCTGGGCTCGCAGAGTGTCCTTTTCGCAGGCCACGTACACGGCTGTCTTCTGTCCGACTGTGCGGTCCAGTGCGAACCAGTCAGGGACCGCGCGCAGGAACGTGGTGGCGTCCGGCCATGTGGGAGGAGCGTGGATCTCGCGCAGAGGGTCGATGAGGTCGGGGAAGTACTGCCGGCGGCGGACCTGTGCGAGCTGCGCGGACAAGCGACGGTAGGCTGGCGGTGTGTGCGGGATCGCCCCTTCGGAGACGAGCCGGTAGTAGACCTGGCGCAGGGTGCAGCCGCTGGTGACGATGGAGGCGGCGCGTTCCACGATGCGCGCCCACTGGAGTCTGCCCACACCGGTACATCGGCCCGGACCCCTTTGGCGTGCCCCGACCACCCGGATGAGCTCACGGAACGGCGCGGCGAAGCGAGCGGCTTTCGGCCGCGCCGGCCTCGGCGCGACCTCTTCGCCACGCGGTCCACGCGTCCAGCACGTCGCGGTAGAAGACGCCGTGCACGCCGGGGTGTTCGGTGAGTTCCAGGACGAACAGGGCCAGTACGGCCAGGTCGCTCTCGGCGTCGGCGAGGATCTCGGCGAGTTCCTCGGTGTGCAGGTAGACGGTGTCCTCGATGAGCTCCGGGCCCAGGAACCGCGGTCCGCCGTAGACGACCAGGCGGCCCCGCCCCGTCGTCAACTCGCCCAGGACGGAACGCGCTTCCTCGATCCGGGACGACAGGGCGCCTTCGGCCAGCGCGCTGACGATCGCGATGTCGTAGCGGTCGGCGGGCGCGGACAGCGCGCACACCCGGCCGGGACGGGCCGGGACTTCTTCCATGCCCAGCAGTTGCGCGGTGCGGGAGACGACGAGGTCCTGCAACCGCTCCTCAGCGGCCTCCACCGCAGCGGCGGGAAGGGCGGCCAGCAGCCGGCCGGCGGCCGGGGCGAGGGCATCGGTCGCGGCGCAGGCCGGCACCGCTACCCGCCGGCCATGCGCGGTGACCGCGAGGACAGGCCCGAGCAGCGGCGCCTGGCGGTGGTAGCGCAGCGGAAGGCCCTCGATCGGTTCGGTCAGCCAATCCAGCGCCCGCGCGGCGTCCTCCGGCTGCCCGCACACGGCGGTGACGGCGCCCAGGTCCGCGCCGGCCAGCAGACGGGCGGCGCCGACCTCGTCTTCGGTGAGCGCGCACACGACCTGCGGGTCCTCGTCCTGCGCGGCAGGCGGCCATGCCGGGGACACCGCGGTGAGGGTGTGGTCACTCAGGCGCAGCGCGAGCTCGAGAACGTCGCTCAGGCCGAACCCGACCGCTGCGCGCGCCGGTTCATCGACAGCCAGCGCGGTCAGCTGGAGGCTGCGGAGGACGAGGAGGGGGTGCGCGAGCTGGCCGGGATGGACCAACAGCCGCTCCTCCGCCGACGTGGCGAACCGGACCCGGCCCCGTACGTCACTGGGAACCCGGTCGGTCACCACGCCGCGCCCGGGCGCCGCCCGCCCGGCGGCCGCGACCAGCCCCGGCAGGTCCGCGGCGGCCGCAGCAGCACCGGTACGCGCGGGAGTTCGCAGGGCGCGGGTCCACAGCAGCAGGAGGTGGTCGTGAACGCGGGAACAGCCCGGAGACGCCAGCGCGGCCTGGAGGAGCACTGTGAGCGAATCGGTGGAGAAGGGGGCCAGCGCCCGGTCGATGGTCTTCCACTGCACCCGCCGCTGCTGAGCGGCGGTGAGCGGGCTGCGTGCCATGGTGCGTTCCATTCGTACGTCCCCGGTGATGCGAGGGCTCAGCCTGACAGGCAACACGGCACCCTCGCGCCGGTTTCGGCAGGCTGACCCACAAGACCCGCTGGTTCGTGCACCTCAGCGTTCCAGCGGCCTTGACATGTGCTTTCACATGTGCACTACCTAGGACACAGGGCGGGACACGGGGCGGGACACAGGGACACCCGGGAGACGGTCGCGCTTGGCGGCCGGCAGCTGGGCGGCCCGGCCGAGCGACTCCTCGCTGTTGCCATGGTCGTCGACCGTGTGCGCGACTCCTCCTGCTCGGCCCGCCAGTCAAGGTCGCGCCGGCCACCCAGGGAAGCTGCTTCGTTGTGCGTCGGACATACCCCACCCGCGTCGTCGCTCGTCAACTCGCCGATGCGAGGTCGACGTGCCGGCAGTCGCGCTCGACCCGCGCAACGCCCTACCGACAGGCACAAGTCGGCAGACTGGCCGCAGCCCCGACCTCCGGCCCCCGGGCCAAGCGAGCCACCGCGTGAGGGATAGCCGATTCACCCGTTCGTGTCCTTCGTTGAGGCCATGAGCGCCGACGTAGTTCACCTGCTCCACGTCGGACCGGTCCGCCCTCGGAGGACGGATCCTCCCTCCCTCCGAGTCTTTGGCCGGTCGCGACGCAACGCGCACATGGGTTGAATTTACCTATTGACACGAATAGTTGACATACGCCTGATGTCTTAAATTAACGCATTCGAGAGGCAGGCCGAGGCGCAGATCGCTGGCCGAAGCCTCACAAGATCAGCTCTTGCGCTCAGTAAAGGGATCTTAAAAACACGCCTTGACCTGCACTTTCACATGTGCACTACCTAGGACACAGGAAGGGACACAGCGCGGGACACAGGGACACGACCGGCTCTATCAGTCGACCGCTCCCCCGAATCTCGACCAGCGAGTGCAGTCCTGAATCCGGTCTGTAGACACTCCAGAGTCACACTCGGGCGACCCTAGACTCGCCCGACGGACTGCATTCCAAGCCGTCACGCCACTCCCCCTTGCACGCTTCTTTCTGCGTGCCAACCCCAGTGAGTCATCTCATCTCTGCTAGCGTGAGCCCGCCGTCCAGTGGACTGGATGGCACCCGGGCAGCAACCCAGCAAGTTCGGCGTCGCAGCGACCAGCCGTCGGGCACCAGCGATCGGGTCACGAGAAGCACGTAGGGCTTCACGTCACCCCATCAGGAAGCCCCACCACTACGGCACTCACCGCAATCTGAGGGTCGCCGAAGCGTCGACTGACTGGACTGTTCGGCCGACAAGTAGCAACTCGCCACGAAGTAAGCAGGTACTCCACTCTCATGCCTGAGCAACTCGCTACGGAGCAGGCCCAGGGCTTGGTGCCCTCTCCTGCCCGCGAAGCCGCTGCGGTTCCCGCGACGTTCCTTTCGGGGAACATCACGCCGCCTGCCCTGACAGTGCCTTCTCACGTCAGCACCGAAGTTCGGGAACTGATCTACAGCCTCCCGGAACCCTTGAGGACAGCCGTCCTCGCTGCCCTCAACACGCCTGACGGCGTGAAGATCACCATGGGCAACGCCAAGGGCGGCGTAATGAAAACGACGATGTCCGTCTACGTTGCATTGATCCTGGCACTCACCGGCGAACCCGTTCTCCTCGTAGACGCCGACGACACCAACAAAACCTGCCTCAAATGGCAGGCCGCAGCCGGAGACGACTGGCCGCCCCTCGTAACCGTCGTCGGGTATACGGGCCCCGCCATGGCCAAGCAGGTCACGGATCTCATGGCGCGAGGCTTCAAGCACCTGGTGATCGACGTTGGCCCCACGGACAAGGGGGTCCTGAAGACCGCCTGGATGCTGACTAAGCGAGGGATCGTTCCGACCCAGCAGCACGTCGGCGATGTGGTCCAGCTGACGACTACGTTCGACCTCCTCAAGGAGATGGGCGAGCGCATCGACCTCTTCGTCATGCTCGCCAAGTCGTTCCCCAAGCGCAGCAGCTTCACCAACGCTCGCGACTACATCCAGGGGCTGATCAACGGCGAGAGCGCCGACCACCCGGACGGCCTTCCCAGCGTGGATCTCCTGGAGGGCACCATTCCTCTCCTCGAAGGCATCGCTGACACCTGGGGCTCGATTCCAGACGACTTCGGCCACTTCGGGTCAGTACTCGCCGAGGCGCTCGGAGTTCCGGCTTCCGTGATCGCCGAGCGAGAAGCTGCCTGGCTCAAGGACGAGGTGGAGGCCCAGTAATGGCTGAAGCCAAAGGAGGTAGTCAGACTCCCGCTCGACGGCGGAAGGCACCGAAGGCCAGCGCTGCTTTCGGAAAGCTGAACCAGCTGTCAGCGTCTGGCGCCCTTTCCAAGATCAACAGCGATCCCCAGACGACGTCCGGTTCGGTACCTCCGGTGGACAGTGAGCCGGCCGGGCCTCTGCAGGACCAGCCGACCGCCGACAGCACGCCGACCGAGCTCGCACCAGCGGCCGCACCCGAACAGACCGAGCCCACGGATGCCGGCGCGTCTGCCAGTCCAACTGACGTACATGTGCCCGAGCCTCCGGTGGACAGTGAGCCAGCCGGGCCTGTGCAGGCCCAGCCGACCGCCGACAGCACGCCGACCGAGCTCGCACCAGCGGCCGCACCCGAACACGTTGGAGTCGCTCACGAGGAGTCCGCGGGTACACGCACGCCCGCCGAACGCGAACCCGCGGCTGTGCCCTCGATCAACAGGCTGCAGGCTGCGGAAAGCGCACGGCTCGACGCCCTGGACTCACCTGCGGCAACCACACCCATCCCTGCGCAGACGCCAGTTGAAAATCCGCCGCGACGTCTCCGGTCTGAAGACCTCGCTGCCGCCGATCTGCCCGTCTACGGACAAGAGGCGCCAGGAGGACGCGAGCCGTCTGGGGGCGCAGTCACCCTTCGGAGAGCCGCTGGGCCTGCTTTCCCGGCCACCAGCGGATTCTCCGAGAGGCGAATGCTCGATGCTCTTCCGCCGCAGCTCGCCGAGAAGGTGCAGGGGCTGCCGGTCGCGTACATCGAGCTCGCGAGGAGTTACCGCCAGGCACAGGCGACACGAACCGGTACGAAGCCTGCGAAGCGCAACATCCGGCTCCATGCCGACGTCGCAATCGCGGTGAATCGCCAGATGGTCAGCGACAAGCGAATGCTCGGGCTCAGAAACCTCAAGCCGAGCCAGTACCTGGACGCCTCCATCACCCTGGCACGCCACGTCTCGGTCACCGATCTCATCAAGGCCGCTGACGAGTTCCGAGACAGTCACCTGGGGGAGGAGAGCGGTGCAGCGTCCCCCAACCACTACAGCATCAGCCGGGAGAACGACGACTGGCTGAACGACATGATGGACGAGCTCCTTCTCGCAAACACCACTGGTCTGCATGGCCATATGGTCAACGTGATCGTCCAGTCGTTCCTTGAGCAGTTGAGGGCTGAGGCCCCGGCAACGGACTGATACAAGCCTCAAGGCCGGCCTGGGCCCAGTCGTCCATGAGGGGGGGGGGCGGGGGGCCCGGCCGGCCCCGCGGGGCGTGCAGCGCAGAAAAAAAAAAAAAAACCCAAACCAATTTGTTGACGTACCGGGCAACAACGGCCCAACCTTAA
>NZ_JBEXSH010000562.1:0-5893 GCF_040613555.1 Streptomyces sp. NPDC006265 | reverse complement strand
GCGGCAGCGGCCCGGCGGCGACAGCGGCCAGGTCCGCGGTGATGTCCTCGTGGGTGCGGCCTCGTCCGGTTCGAAACGCTCGCGGATGCGGTCGAGTTGCTCGGCGGCGAGGTGCCCAAGGAACTCCATCGCGAGGACCTGCAGTCCGACGACGTGGTCGTCGTCGGCGTCGACGGGCGGGGCGACCTGGACGGGGCCGACGGTGTTGATGCGCGTGCGCGGGATACGGAGCAGACCGTCCAGTGCGTGCGCGTCGTCGGTGTGCTCGCGCATCGCCGGATGGACGTCTTGCGCGGTTCGCCAGAGCGCCTCTCGCAGATCGACGGCGGCGTCGATGTATGCGCGGGCCCCGGCCAGCAGTCCCGGCGGGGGGATGAGAGGGCGACCGAGCCGAGTAAAGCCCAAGGAGTCCGGGTTGGTCTGTTGCAGGGCCATCTCGGCACGCTGTCGGGGTACTCTCCCTTCGGGCCGGGCCGGTACGTTTGAACGTCCCCAGTTGTTAGGCCACGTCGGTCTCTCGCTCGATGGCCTGGAGGCGGTTCTTGAGCCGGTAGCTCGGGCCGTTGATCGCGATCACTTCGCAGTGGTGCAGGAGGCGGTCGAGGATCGCGGTGGCGAGGACCTCGTCGCCGAAGACCTGGCCCCATTCGCTGAAGGTCTTGTTCGAGGTCAGGATGATGGAGCCCTTCTCGTAGCGCTTGGAGATGACCTGGAAGACCAGGTTCGCCTCGGCGCGTTCGAGGGGCTGGTAGCCCACTTCGTCGACCACGAGGACGCTCGGCCGCAGGTAGGTGCCGAGTTTGTTGACCAGTCGGCCTGCCGCTTCGGCGGCCTTCAGGTTGCGGACCATGTCATCGAGGCTGGTGAAGTAGATCGAGTAGCCGGCCCGGCAGGCCGCGACGGCGAGGGATACGGCGATATGTGTCTTTCCGACCCCGGGCGGCCCGAGCAGGGCGGCGTTCGCCTTGCCGTCGACGAAGGAGAGGCTGGCGAGGTCCTTGACTTTGCGCGGGTCGAGCTCGGGCTGGAACGAGAAGTCGTATTCGTCCAGCGTCTTGTGGTGTGGCAGCTTCGACAGCCGCAGGCCCTGGCGGAAGCGGCGGTCGTCGCGGACGGCGAGCTCTTCGGACAGGACCAGGTCGAGGAAGTCGAGGTAGCCCATCTTCGCCTCGTCGGCCCGGCGGGCGTATTCGTTGATGGTCTCCGCCAGGTGGGGCAGGCCGAGCTTGCCGGCCGTGGTGCGGATGCGGTTGCCGGTCAGCTCGCTCAAGACGACTCCTTCGTCGGGGAGTTGGTGGTGAAGGGCCGGGTGCCGGTCAGTTCGTCGTAGACCGACAGCGGCCGCCTCCCGACCTCGATCTGGGTTGCGGCGGCCCGGTTCAACAGGGCCTGCAACGGCCCGATGCGACCGGACGCGGAGGACTCGCTCCGCGGTGGTGGCGGCTCGTCGCCCGTCGTGGTGCGGCGGTTCTTGCCGGTCGGCAGGCCGTCCCAGTGCTCGTTCTGCTTGACAACCACGCCGCGGCCGACCGCCCGGGGATGGATGGACAGCAGGGTCTCGCCGCTGGCGTCGGGGACGGTCGTGTGCAGCATGACCTGGGATTTCGTCGCTCTGATCTCCACCAGCTGACGCGGGCGGACCTTGCGGGCGGGCACCGAGTAGAGGTTTCCGCCGAACGCGACCAGGCAGTCCTTGCCGACCGGCCGCAGATGCCGCTCGGCCACCAGATAGGGCGAGGGTGGCAACGGCTTGAGGGCGGCGTGATCCCGGGCGGCACGGTGTCCGATGACCTCGTGGTGGGTGGCGTGGGTGCGGGCGCGTCGCTGCGGCACCCACGCCATGAAGGCGGCATCCAGCTCCTCGAGCGAGGAGAACGCCCGCCCGGCCAGCACGTGATCACGCACGATCAACACCTGGCGTTCGACCCGGCCCTTTCCGGTGGGCCGGTAGGCGGCCAGCACGTCGATGTCGAAGTCGTAGTGGCCGGCGAAGCCGACCGCTTCCGGATGCAGCGGCACCGCCTCGCCCGGGGCGACGTGCCGGCGCACGACGGTCTTGGTCCGGTCGTAGACGATCGACATCGGCACCCCGCCGAAGTGCGCAAATGCCCGCCGGTGGCAGTCGAAGAAGGTCTGCAGGTCCTGGCTCGTGGTGAAGCAGCAGAACGGATCGCGCGAGTACGACAGCACCATATGGAACGAGTAGACCTTCGGAATTCCCAGGTGGGCGAGGATCTTGCCTTCATCGCCCCAGTCGACTTGAGCCTGGGCCCCGGGAACCACCTCGAAGCGGCGATGCATACCCGCCAACTCCCGCGGCTCGATACCCAGTTCACCCGCGATCCGCGGTCGGGCCTCCTGCAAGTAGAGCTTGACCCGCTGATAGTTGATCGTCGAGCCGTACTCCTTGACCAGACGCTCGTGCACCACGGCGCCCTTGATGAGGATCTCTGCCCGCAGCATCGCGTCGATCAACGGGGCAACCTCGTCGACCACCTTCTTCCGGGGCCGGCCGTTCGACGTCCGCCTCGGCGGCACCGACGCCGCCGTACTCGACAGATACTTGCGGACCGTCTTGCGGTCCAGCCCAGTCTCCTTGGCCACCTCCGTCAGACTGACCGCCCCTGACTCGACCAGAGCACGGAACCGCCGCAGTTCCAGCCAGCGCTGCGGGTCCAAAACCACCGCGTCACCGCCCTCCGCCACCCTTCACCGGACGAGCAGCAGAATGCCGAGCACCACGATTCACCGCACCATCAAGCGTCCCTTTTCACTCGTACGCGACCGGGGACGATCGTGTGTACGCCGACACACGCACTCTCAGTTCGGAAAGACCTCGATCGCGGGCTTCGGTCGCAGCCCGGGTCAGCAGGTTGTGGCGACGGAACCCGGTGTCGGCGTCGGCGGCGTCGAGGAGGGCGTTGACGATCGCGGTGTCGATGCTGGTCCGGCGGGACTCGGGCGCCTCCTCCCGAAGTAACTTGAGGAAGTCGACGTGGGTGTGCACATCGCCGGCGTAGCGATGTGCGGCGCGTTCCGCGAGATCCGAGATTCCGTAGCGCTGAACGCGCAGTGCGTCCAGAAGGCCGGCCACGATCCCCGGCTGGTCCTCGGTAGCGGCCAGGACGCGTTCGGCCAGGGCAGCCGTGTCGGCGGTAACGCGCTTGCACAGATCGGTCTGATTGAAGGTCCGGGCGAGGTCTCCCGCCCAGCGCAGACACTCGGTCGCGCCCACCAGGCCGCGATAGCGCCGGGGCGTGGCGAGCAGAAGCGGTGCCGCGTCCAGGTACCCGGTGACCGCACTCCTGATGTGATTGGGCTTGCGGCCGTGCCCCGCGGCCAGTAGAAGGTGATGCAGTCGGCCCCGGACGAAGGGGTGGCTGACGGCCTCGGCGTACGCGCTCCAGATCTCCAACTGGTCGGCGGTCGCCTCGGACAGGCTCGCCAGCCACCCCTTGAGCGGGTGGCCGGCCAGCGGCGCAGCGAAGTCCTGGGACTTGCCGGTACCGGATAGCCGCAGTCGCAGCGCGGCGAGCAGCGCCTCGTGCTGCTGTGCAGCGGTTGTGTTCGTATCGAGGTCGGCGGCCGCGAGCACGGCGGCGATGGCCTCGTAGGAAGCGGCGACCTGCGCCGCTTCCATGAGCACGACGAGAACACTGCGTTCGACCTGCGGCACGGGAGCCTCACTTCCTTCGTCGCCAGTATCGGCAGGACTCGGGACCGGGCACACCGGTTTTCTCTGCTCTGGTTCTGCTGGACGGCGTCTGCCCACCGCCGTTGCCGGCGTGCCCGGGGATCGCCTGCCAGTGCCCCACCGCGTGCCGCTGTGCCCGGCCCAGCGTGAGGTACTCCAAGGTGCCGATGGGGTGAGCGAGGTCTTGGCGCGCTGTGCGGCGCAGCATAGAGGCGGTCAGGGATATCGACACTGATCGTCGGATTGCCGCTGGTGGAGACCGGCGCCGGGGGCCGGACGGCTCAGTGCACGTCATCGGGCACGGCATCGACAGGGGCGCAGGGGTCGTCGCCGGTGCCGTTCGCTCCGGTCAGGTCCTCGCAGATCTTCAGGTGCAAGGTGGTGGCGACGGCATTGAGGCGCTCCCACTGTTCGATCGTCAGGTCGGGCAGCAGTGAACCCAGGTGGTGCAGGGCGAAAGCGACGACCGCCGGCACCGCGTGGCCCAGGAGGTTGTCGATGCCGGCGCTGTGAGCATCGTGGGGGAGGTCGCGGCCGCCGGAGAGTCCGTAGGCCAGTCCGTACTTGTAGGTTGCTTCCTCGGCGAGAGTGCTGTTCGCACGGGCGCGTACACCGTCGGAGCAGCCGACCGTGGCAAGGAGTTGGTCGATCACTGAGCGAGGAATGATCTCGCCGGAGACGGTGGTGGCGCCGTTCATGTGGAGGTAACGGCGGACCGGGACCGGGTGACACGCCCGAGCTCGCTGGTTCCGGGCCGGGCCGGCGCAAGAAGTTCGTGACGAGTTCGGCGCTGTGTGAGGACCGCCGTGAGAAGAGCCGTGGCCGGCCACAACAGGACGCCAGCGGCGAGGAGTGTGAGGGACGCAAGGCCGGCGTAGTGGGCGGCGAGCAGCACGGTGGCGGTCTGCAGGGCGCCGGCGTTCGTCGCGAGGTCGCCATGCCAAGCCGCGCGGTGGAGCGTGTGCTCCACCAGGCGGCAGACACCGCTGGCGCAGGCGACCATCGCGGGCCCGCCGAGGACGCTGATGGCCAGGGCGGCCGCCCACAGGGAGAAGTCGGTTGCGAGGACGGCGAGTGCCACGCCGCCGGTGAGGAGCAGGAGCGTCATGAGGGCGGCCGTGGTGATCCTCAGCTCCCCTGGCCGCGGTGGCTGGGGCGGGTCGAGAAGGTAGAGGACGGCGAGCAGCAGCCCTGCGAGACCGCCAAGGCCGGCCGTCCAGGGAGTCGGCACGGTGGTGGTGAGCGAGAGGGTGCCGGTGACGACGGCCGCGGTCAGGCCGCCCGCGCACACGGCGGTGCCGCGGGCGCCCGACTCACGGTGGCGGCCGGCGGTGGTCGTGGTGGCGACCAGCGTGGGCGGGTGCCCGGGCGCTGTCACGGTGCGTGCGTCGGCGGAGGCGGCAAGCGCGGTGTGCAGACGGGTGAGCCGCGTGCGGGTGTCGGCTGCGGTCGGCCGGCGGTCGGGGTCCTTGTCGAGAAGTTCCAGGACCAGCTGCGCGAGCTCGTGTGGGACACCGGGGCGCAGGGCGGACAGCGGGACCGGCACGTCGTGGAGGTGCTGGTGGAGGATCTGCCAGCCCGTGCCGGTGAAGGGGACGGAGCCGGTGAGGAGCTCGTGGAGGAGGCAGCCGAGCGAGTAGAGGTCGCTGGGTGCGCTCAGGGTGCTATCTCCACGAGCCTGCTCGGGCGACATGTAGGCGGGGGTGCCGATGGCGACGCCGGTCACGGTCAGGGTGTGGTGGGTGGCGTCGGCCAGGCGGGCGATGCCGAAGTCGCACAGCTTCGCGGTGCCGCCGGCCACCGGGTCGATGAGGATGTTGGACGGCTTGAGGTCGCGGTGAACGATGCCGCGGTGGTGGGCGGCCACCAGGGCCTCAATGATCTGGATCGCCAAGGTCACGCTCGCGGCCACGGGAAGCGGGCGGCCGGTGAGCGTGTTCAGCGGCCGTCCGTCGACGAGATCCATGGCCAGGAAGAGGACCCGGCGGCCGTCGAGGTCGGCGGCGCCGTGGTCGTGGACGGCGACGACGTTCGGGTGGGACAGGCGCCAGGCGACCTGTGCCTCCCTACGGAAAGCTGCTTCACGCACCAGGTCGCCCTCCCCCACTTCGTGGCGAGATAGAAGTCGGTGGGGGCAGGGCGGGCGGACTGCGTGCCGCTCAGCAGCGGTGTGAAGATCGGGCCGAAAGGCCCGTGCTC
>NZ_JBEXSH010000561.1:0-5896 GCF_040613555.1 Streptomyces sp. NPDC006265 | reverse complement strand
CCTACGCGCTGAGCGGCAAGCGCCCGATCTCCGACGCGACCCGGCGACGCGTCGAGGCGGCCGCCCGCGACCTGGGCTACCGCCCCCACGCGGCCGCCCGCGACCTGGCCGGCGCCGAGGCGGACGTGCTGGCCCTGGCTGCGCCCCTGCGCATCGGCGTGCACGTCCCGGTGGTGATGCGGCTGGCGGTGTCGGCGGTGACGACGGCCCGCGCACACGCCCACGACGTCCTGCTCCTCACCCAGGAGGAGGCCGAGGAGGGCCTGAGCCGCGCCGTGCACACGGCCTCGGTGGGCGGGCTGCTGCTGACGGACGTCGAACTCCACGACCCCCGCCTGCCGCGGCTCCGCTCCCTGGACCGCCCGTCGGTCCTGATCGGCGTTCCGGCGAACACATACGGCCTGACCTGCGTCGACCTCGACTTCCGGGCGGCGGGCGAGGCCTGCGTGAACCACCTGGCGGAGCTGGGTCACCGCACGGTCGCCCTGGTGGGCTCGCCCCCGGAGGTCTATCTCCGCAGAACGGCCTACGCCCACCACCTCATGCACGGCTTCACCACGGCCGCCGCCCGTCACGGCCTGGCCTCGTCCGTCCACCCGGGCGGCCCCGACCCCGCCACGGCCCCACGGCTCGCTGAGCGGCTGCTCCACGAGCACCCCGCCCTCACCGCCGTGGTCGTCCACAACGAACCTCTCCTGGCCCCCTTGATCGCCGCCTTCGAACACCTCGGCCTGAGCATTCCCGCCGACCTCTCCGTCACGGCCGTCTGCCCCGACGACCTGGCGGCGACGCCCCGCGTCCCGGTCACCTCGGTGTCCCTGCCGGCCGAGGAGCTGGGCGCCCGCGCGGTGGAAGTCCTGATACGAAAGCTGCACGGCACCCCCGTACCGGAGACGACACTCCTGCCGCCCCGGCTGACGGAACGGGCGAGTACGTCACCCCGGATGCCCGCCTAGGAGCGCGGCCCCCAGCCGCTCCCCCGTCATCTCGATGACCACGGCGTCCTTCCGCATGCTCACGGGCAGATGCGCGTACTCCTCCGCCCGGCACACGATCCTGCCCTCGCTCGGATCGACGGCGACCGCCCCCAGCCGGGACACCGGCTCGGCGACGATGCCGAAGACCCCGCCGGCACGCGGGCGCTCCACCAGGATGCCGCTGTCACCGGCGAAGATCTCGGCCTCGCCGCCGTCACCGGCCCGGATCCAGAACTGGAGGCCGCCGTCCTGGTCGAAACACAGTCGGGGATCCCCGACATCGTGGGGTTCCAGAACGGCCCGGACCAGTTCAAGATCCAGCGGGACGGGGACGTCGGATCCCTCGGCGAACTTGTAGACCGACGGGCTGTAACCCATGGGACCTCCTCGACGATCCATGACAAAGGCCCCGCCGCTCGGAAGCGGCGGGGCCTTTGCCCACATGGGATGAGTGGAGATGGCGGGAATCGAACCCGCGTCCAACGGTGCAGAATCAGGGCTTCTCCGTGTGCAGTTCGCTGTGATTTTCTCGGCCCCGGCGATCACGCGAACAAGTCGCCGACGGGCCCAGTCACTGTTTGATTTCCCATCGCGCCCCGTGACCGGGCTCGATGGTTTAGTTCCCTAGATTATGCCAGGATCCGGGTCGGGAACGCTCCCGGGCTGACACCCATTAAGGGTCCTTCGCTCACTGCTTATCAGGCAGCGAGGGTGAAGGACTGGGAATCGCGCTTGGTAGTGGCGATTATTTTTTGCGACATATGGTTTACGAGATCATTGCCGCTTCCTCGACACGCTTCCCCTGCTTCGACAGCCGCTGTCGAAACCGATCATCCCCATGTTGTGTTGACAATCCCTCCGAAGAGGGGCGCGCACCCGCTGTGGGGTGCAGTAGCCATCGTACGTGACCAACGCAGGTCGATGCCAGCGTATTCCCTACGCCCCGCGCTGCCTCCGCTTCACCGCCGCGATCGCGCGGTCGGTCTCCCGGCGGTCCTGCTTCTCGCGGAGCGACTGGCGCTTGTCGTACTCCTTCTTGCCCTTCGCCAGCGCGATCTCGACCTTGGCCCGGCCGTCCTTGAAGTACAGCGCGAGGGGCACGATGGTGTGACCCGTCTCGCCCGACTTCGACTCCAGCTTGTCGATCTCGGCGCGGTGCAGCAGGAGCTTCCGCTTGCGCCGGGCGCTGTGGTTGGTCCACGTGCCCTGGCTGTACTCCGGCACGTGCACGTTGTGCAGCCACGCCTCGTTCCCGTCCAGCTGCACGAAGCCGTCGACCAGCGACGCCCGTCCCTGGCGCAGGGACTTCACCTCGGTCCCGGTGAGGACCAGGCCGGCCTCGTAGGTGTCGATGATGAGGTAGTCGTGCCGCGCCTTCTTGTTCTGCGCGATCAGCTTGCGCCCTTTTTCCTTAGCCATAGTGCCGACCATTTTCGCACTACGGAGGGGTCCTGCGGAAAGTCGATTACGAGGGGCTCGCGAGGCCCCGCAGGACGGTCCCGGCCCGCTGGAGGGCGTCCTCGCCCGTCTCCAGGTCGGGCGTGATGCCCCGGCCGTCGACCCCGTGGCCGGAGGGGGTGCGGTAGTGCCCGACGGTGAGCTCCGCGACGGAGCCGTCGGGCAGCCGGCTCGGCATCTGGACCGAGCCCTTGCCGAAGGTGCGGGACCCCACCACAAGCGCCCGTCCGCGGTCCTGCACGGCGCCGGTGAGGAGCTCGGCCGCGCTCATCGTCCCACCGTCGACGAGTGCCACCAGGGGTCTCGTGGTGTCCCCGCCGGACTCGGCGTGCAGGGCGCGCTGCTCGCCCTCGACGTCGTAGGTGGCGACCAGGCCGCCGTCGAGGAAGGCGGAGGCGGCGGTCACGGCCTCGGTGACCAGGCCACCGGAGTTGCCGCGCAGGTCGAGGACGATCCCGCCGGGCGGGGACTTCCGGACGGCTTCGCGGACCTGGCGGCCGGAGCCCTTGGTGAAGGTGGCGACCTTGATGACGGTGACGCGGCCGGCGAGTTCCCGGACGGTGACGGAGTCCGTGGACAGCTGGGCCCGGCGCAGGGTTTCGGTCCACGCGCGCGTGCCGCGCTCCAGGCCGAGGCGGACGGCGGTGCCCGCGGGGGCGTCGGTGGCGTCCCCGCGCAGTAAGGAGACGACCTCGGTGACGGGACGGCCGTCGGTCTTCTCGCCGTCGACGCTGCGCAGCAGGTCTCCGGGGCGGATCCCGGCGGTGGCGGCGGGCGAGCCGTCCCGCACCTTCGTCACCTCCATACGGCCGTCCCGCTCCCTGCGGACCCACAGGCCGACGCCGGTGTACTGGCCGTCGAGGGACTCCTCGAACTCCTCGTACTCGCCCCGGGAGTAGACGGCGCCCCAGCGGTCCCCGCTGCGACTGACGGCACGCTTGGCGGCCTGGATCGGGGACTTGCCGTCGGCCATGGCCTCCTCGGCCGCCCGGGCGACGTCCGCGTGGTGTCCGGCCGGTCCGGCCGAACGGGACTCGTTCCGGGCGGACTTCCCCTCGCCCTGCGGCAACGCCCCCGTGGCCGCACCGGCGACGAGCACACTCGTGAACACCAACGTCAGGGCGGCCCCGCGACGGAAGCGGCGGGGCTGACAGAACGGGTCACGACCTGACATGCCGGTGAGTCTAGGACAAGCGGAAGGGCCGTACGGCCGGTTGACCGCACGGCCCCTCTTGGCATGCGTCACACCTTCAAGTACTTGCGCAGCGCGAAGAACGCGGCCAACGCGGGCATCAGAAGGCTCGTCGCGAGGATGAGCGGCAGATACTTCAGCACCGCGCCCCAGCCGATGAAGTTGATCAGTGTCAGCTGGTCGGCCAGAGCCAGTCCGTGGTCGATGAGGAAGTACCGGGCGACCAGCAGGAAGCCGCACGCGAGGGTGCCGCCGATGAGTCCGGCGACCGCCGCCTCCATGATGAACGGCGCCTGGATGTAGAAGCCGGAGGCGCCGACCAGCCGCATGATGCCGGTCTCACGCCGGCGGCTGAACGCCGAGACACGCACGGTGTTGACGATCAGCATCAGCGCGACGACCAGCATCAGCGCCATCACCGCGCGGGCGGCCCAGTTCATGCCGTTCAGCAGCTTGAAGAGGTTGTCCAGGATGCCCTTCTGGTCCTGCACGGACTGCACGCCGTCCCGGCCGTTGAAGGCGGTAGCGATGACCTGGTACTTCTCCGGGTCCTTCAGCTTGATGCGGTACGACTCCTGCATCTGGTCCGGCGTGAGGGAGCTGGCGAGCGGGGAGTCGCCGAACTGCTCCTTGTAGTGCTTGTACGCCTGGTCCTGCGACTCGTACACGACCGCCTGGACGACGTCCATCTTGCCGAGGTCGGCCTTGATCTGCTTCTTCTGGTCGTCGGTCACGGCGCCCTTGGCGCAGTTGGGGTCCGACTCGGCGTCGCTCTTGTTGCAGAGGAAGATCGAGACGTTGACCTTGTCGTACCAGAAGCCCTTCATCGTGTTGACCTGGTCGCTCATCAGGAGCGACCCGCCGAACAGGGCGAGCGACAGGGCGACGGAGACGACGACGGCGAAGGTCATCGTCAGGTTGCGGCGGAGACCGACACCGATCTCCGACAGGACGAACTGGGCGCGCATGGCGACTGGTTATGCCTTTCCGTGGATCTCGGGTGCGGTATCAGTGCTGGTAGCCGTAGACACCGCGGGCCTGGTCGCGGACGAGGCGGCCCTTCTCCAGTTCGATGACGCGCTTGCGCATCTGGTCCACGATGTTCTGGTCGTGCGTGGCCATCACCACGGTCGTGCCCGTCCGGTTGATGCGGTCGAGCAGCTTCATGATGCCGACGGAGGTCTGCGGGTCGAGGTTGCCGGTGGGCTCGTCGCAGATGAGCAGCTTGGGCCGGTTGACGAAGGCCCGGGCGATGGCCACGCGCTGCTGTTCACCACCGGACAGCTCGCCGGGCATCCGGTCCTCCTTGCCGCCGAGCCCGACGAGGTCGAGCACCTGCGGCACGGACTTGCGGATCTCGCCGCGCGACTTGCCGATGACCTCCTGCGCGAAGGCGACGTTCTCGCCGACCGTCTTGTTCGGCAGCAGGCGGAAGTCCTGGAAGACCGTCCCCAGCTGGCGCCGGATCTGCGGCACCTTCCAGTTGGAGACGCGGGCGAGGTCCTTACCCAGAACGTGCACCTGACCGTGGCTGCACCGCTCCTCGCGGAGGATCAGCCGCAGGAAGGTGGACTTTCCGGAGCCGGAGGACCCCACGAGGAAGACGAATTCGCCCTTCTCGACCTCCAGGGAGACATCCCTGAGGGCGGGGCGGGTCTGCTTGGGGTAGACCTTGGAGACATTGTCGAATCGGATCACGGATGCACCACGGGTCGCCGGGGGTAGATGAGCGTGACCATACGCGACCCGGGTGGGGCATCGCAGTCACCGACTGTGGTTGCGCCATGGATATGCCGTTTTATACCGAGCCCCGAGGGGCACGGGGCTGTGCGTACAACCACAGAAAGCGCGCAGCCGCGCGACCGGCGACGGAACCTGGCAAAGTGGAGGGGGGAACATTTTCACCCCCACGGACGTTGGACACGTGGAACCGGCGCAAGGAGGGCAAGCGCATGACGTACGACCGGCTGGTGTGCGCAAACTGCGCGTCCCCCGTGAACGAGGGCCGCTGCCCCGTGTGCCGCGCGAACCGCGAGCGGATGCAGCAGGGGAACTTCCTCGCGGGTCTGAACCCGATGGCCCTGATCGCGCTGCTGACGGTGCTGATCGCGGCGGTGGCCCTGCTGGCGCACCAGACCGCTTAGCGGCACAGGCAGCCACCCCCAGACATGGCCGAGGGCCCGGAGCGATTCGGACGCTGTTGGTTAATTCGGGCCCGGTTGCTTCGCCCCGTCGGATCTATCCGGCGGGGCGAAGTGCTGCGAAGTGG
>NZ_JBEXSH010000560.1:0-5901 GCF_040613555.1 Streptomyces sp. NPDC006265 | reverse complement strand
GTCGTCTGGGACGTCACGGACGCCCGTCCGGACGCCCCGGAGACCGGCCACGAGGAGGTGATGGAGGCGGTGGCCGTCGCCGTGCCGGGGGAGGGGCCGGCCCTGTGCGTCGCCGGGGGCGGCGAGCGGGGCGCGGAGGTGCGGGACCTGGTGACGGGCGACCACAGACATGTGCTGGAGGACTCGGGGCGACGGTTGCTGGTGCGGGCGCTGGCGACGGCCGAACTGCCGGACATGGGCCCGGTCGTCGTGGCGGGCGGCCGGGACGGTTCACTGCGGATGTGGGAACTGACCCGCGGCAGCCTGGTCCGCGGGTTCCCCCACTGCACGGGACGCATCAGGACGGTGGCGGTGGGCCGTGCCGCGGACGGCCGGCAGGTCCTGCTCGCCGGTGGGGACATGGCCGCCGTGACGGTGTGGGACCTGGCGACGGGCGCATGGTTGCGGACCTTCACCGGGCACCGCGGCTGGGTGCTGGCGACGGCCCTGACCGACGACGGTGGTACCCCCGGCGTCGCGATCAGCGGCGACCGTGGGGGCGACCTGCTGGTGTGGGACGTGTCGACCGGGCGTGAGAGAGCGGCACCGGCCTGCCGCGGCGGACGGATCGAGTCGGTGGCCACCGCGGTGCTGCCCGGGGAACGGACGGTGGCCCTGTCCGGTGGGGACGGGGGCGAGGTCCGCATGTGGGACCTCGACCGTCCGGAGGCGGCCGAACCTCTCAGCGGTCTGCGGCGCCGGGTGACCGCACTGGCCACGGCCCGGCTGCCGGGCGGCCGGGTCCTCGCCGTGGGCGGCGGCGAGGACCGGCGGGTCGTGATCTGGGACCTCGTGACCCGGCAGGAGCTCGCCACCCCCTACCACCTCCCCGCCGCCGTCTCCTCGATCGCCGCCTGGGCCACGGGATTCGTCGTCGCGCACGAAGCGGGGACGGCGAGCTTCACCTGGTGCGCGGAACTCCTCGCGCCGTCGCCCGGGTGAAAAGGACGTCCCCACGGGCCAGGGGGGCAAGACGGCGTCGAAGGCGTGGCCCCCGCCGTAAGGGAAACCCGTCAACGGACGATCTCCGGCCATCGGGGCGCCTTCCTCGCAGCTGGACGCGTCCCCGCTCTGGTCGGCGGCCGTCTTCGTGACCAACACGGTGCTGGTGGTCACTGTGCAGGTGCCGGTCACCGTCCTGATGTCCCGCTACTCCCGGCGGACCGTGCCGGCGCTCGCCGGAGTGATACTCGGCGCGTCCTGCGGCGGCTTCCTCGCGGCCGCCTCACCGGGGCCCGGCGGGGGCGCCCCGGCCGTCGCCGCGGTGTCCGTGGTCTGCCCCCACGGCGAGATCGTCCACCCCGGCAGCGCCACCGTGCTCGTGCCGCGGCAGGCAACGTTTGCCCGTTGAGGAGCGGCGTTTGGTGCGTGCTCTCGGCGTGCCGGCCGGAAGCCCTCGTACTGGACGTCCTCGGGGTTTCGTCCGGTGCGGCGAGTGGGGGTACCCCCTGCTCGAGCGGAGTCGAGAGCGTGGGGGGAGCGTGCCGGGCGTCGCGACGGGGCGAACGTTGCCTGTTGCGGCACTCGTCACCCATCTCGCCCCGCCCACGCCCTGGGACGCACCCTCGGCACCGCGACGCTCCTGTCCGCCTCCGCCTCCGCTCCGGCCGCCCGAAACGCACCTCGCGGGTGAACGCTTCTCCTCCGCGTGCCGTCGGCACCCGTCGTTCGTGCCGCTCGACTGTGGGCCATGCGGCGCAGAGCACACCACAACGGTGGGCCGTCGGCAGTATGCGCGCTCCGCAATGGGGTAAACGATGTCCGAAAGGCCACTCAGCAACACGAACAACAACGAAAGAGCCCCATATGGTCATCCCGCTTATGAAGCAGGCGGCAGATGAGCCGGGCACGGACGAGCAGGGCCCGCTGCGCTGTGGCGCGGTCTGGGACGACGGCGCGGCCTGCGCCGTCGAGGCGCGCCGAGCGCTGCACGCGTTCCTGGCGCACGTACCGTGTACCGGCCGCACACCCGTGCCGGCCCCGCTGGCGATCGACGCCGAACTGGTCGTCAGTGAACTGGTCACCAACGCGATCCGGCACGCTCCCGGCCCCTGCGGGATGATCCTGGGGCTCTCCGGCGACGTACTGGCCATCACGGTGTGGGACACCTCCAGTCGGCAACCGGTGGTCAGGGAGCGCGACGGGCAGCGCTTCGGCGGCCATGGCATGCACGTGGTGCACACGGTCAGCAGCGAGGTCGCCGTCAGGCCCCTCGGCCACGGCAAGCAGATCACCGCCTATCTGCGCGCTGCCCGGGAGGACAGCCCCGACGCGGCGATAGGAGCCAGCCCGGCAGCCTTAACACTCATGGCAGGCCCTCTCCCGGCAGCGGTCACCACCCCGTGAGCAGCAGATGGTTGAGGAGCAGTGCGAGCACCGCCTGGGCGGTGAGCCAGGAGCGGGGGCGGGTGAGGAACGCGCAGGCCGGGAGCAGCCACAGGGCGAAGGGGAGCCAGATGCGTTCCGTCTCCGCCTTGCTCATGCCGGACAGGTCGGCGACCAGCAGGGCGAGGAGCGCGGCGGACGCGAGGAACGCGAGACGCAGGGCCGCGCGGGGCGCGGTGCGGCGCCGGACCAGTACGGCCCCTGCCCGCCGCAGCCCCGCAGCCGTCGCCAGTCCCGTGATGAGCACCGTGCAGGCCAGGTTGGCCCACACCCAGTACCCGTAGGGGCGGATGCCGCCCGCGCCCTGGGCGTAGCGCGTGACCAGCAGGTGATAGGCCTCCCACCAGTCGAAGCCCGCGAGTGTGAACACCGCGGGGACCACGGCCAGTCCGGCGAGCAGCGGCATCAGCAGAGCCGGGCGCTCCCGGACCCCGTGGCGGCCGAGCACCAGGACCGCCGCCGCGATCAGCGCGACGAGGGTCAGGCCGTACGACAGGTAGCAGGTCAGGCCGAACAGCAGCCCGGACGCGCCCGCCCACCCCAGGGATCTCCGGGTGACGGCCAGAGCGAGCAGGGCCACGGCCCAGGCCGCCACCGCCGCGAAGTACGCGTCCGCCGAGGTGCCCATCCACACGGCTGCCGGCGCCAGGACCAGGAACGGGGCCGCCCGGCGGGCCAGCCTCTCATCGGCCAGGGCGCGGATCGTGACCAGCACGGCCACGCAGGCGGTCGCCCCGACGGTGATGCACCACATCCCGGCCCAGCCCCCGCCCCGCAGGCCGATCCGGTCGAGCAGCACGAAGGTGAGCGTGGCGGCGGGCGGATGCCCGGCGATGTGGGCGGGCCAGTTGTCGGGAGAGTCGAGCAGGATGTGCCCGGTGAAGTCCCGCAGCGCCGCCGGGATGTCGTGGAAGCGGTCGATGACCTGGAGGTACTCGTAGCGGGTGGTGAGTCTGCGCGCGATGCCCCGGTCCCAGCCGTCGATCAGGGCGAGGGAGAAGATCCAGGCCGTCGAGGCGCCCCAGGCCACCGGCGGCAGGGCCCGCCAGGGCAGGCGGGCCGCGAGGGCGGGGCCGTAGGCCACGACGGCGACCGCCATGAGCACGGCCGCCGGGGTGCCGGGGCCCACGTGTGGCCCCCAGGAGGCGAGCAGCGGGGCCCAGTCGACGAACAGCGTCCGGCTGGTGTCCTCGATGTGGCGGCCGACCACCACCGACACCGTCACGAGCACCGCGGCGGCCCCGGCGGCGTACAGGTCACGGCGCAGGCGGCCGGGGGGCTCGGACTCACGGGTCCGTGCGGGGGAGGGCAGGGTGCGGATCACACCGGCACGCTAGGCCGCGCGACCGGTCATGGGCCGCCGATCGGGCCCGATGTCAGCGTTTCGTCATGAGTCGCGCACCCTTTCGCGGGGCCCTCACGGCCTACCGTCGGCTCATGCGAGACGATCCACGCGATCCGCGGCTTCCCACGTCCCCCGGGTTCTGGCGCAGCCCCCTGCGCGGCCCCTGGTTCACCTCGGTGCTGGGCCTCGTCCTCCTGGCCGGCATCACGGTGCTGTTCGTGACGGGACTCCTCTCGTACGCCGCCTACAACCCGAACCTCTCGCCGGTCAACGACAAGACCCCGGACAAGGGGATCCTCGGCTTCTACCTCTTCGCCTGGCCGACGAACCCGCACTGGCTGTACCGGCTGAACCAGGGCGTCCACGTCACCCTCGGCATCACCCTGATCCCCGTTCTGCTCGCCAAGCTGTGGTCCGTCGTGCCGAGGCTGTTCGCACTGCCGCCGGCCCGCTCGCTCGCGCACGCCCTGGAGCGGGTCTCGCTGCTGCTGCTGGTCGGCGGCGGGCTGTTCGAGTTCGTGACCGGCGTCCTCAACGTCCAGCTCGACTACGTCTTCCCCGGCTCGTTCTACCCCCTGCACTTCTACGGCGCCTGGGTGTTCTTCGCGGCCTTCGTGGCCCACGCGCTGCTGAAGACGCCCACGGCACTGCGCAATCTGCGGCGGCTGCGGGAGGAGAAGGACGACCTGGTCTCCCCGCGTCCCGCCGCGCCGACCGTCTCCCGGCGGGGGGCCCTGTGGTTCGTCGGGGGCGGCTCCCTGCTGCTGTTCGCCACGACCGTGGGACAGAACTTCGGCGGCCCGCTGCGGCGCACCGCCCTCCTCGCCCCGCACGGCGGCGGGGAGCCAGGCAGCGGCCCGAACGGCTTCCAGATCAACAAGACCGCCGCGTACGCCGGGATCGACACGGCGGAAACAGCCGAGGACGCCTGGCGGCTCGTCGTGACGGGGCGCACGGGCACGGTCCGTCTCAGCCGCGCCCAGCTCGCCGGACTGCCCCTGTACAGCTCGGCGCTGCCCATCGCCTGCGTGGAGGGCTGGTCCACGCCGGACCAGTGGTGGCGCGGGGTGCGGCTGCGCGACCTCGCGGCCCTGGTCGGGTACGAGGACGACCCGCCGGACGTGTTCGTCGAGTCCCTCCAGCGCCATGGCGCCTTCCGGAAGGCCGCCCTGCGCGCCAACCAGGTGGCCGACCCGCGTTCCCTGCTCGCCCTGTACGTCAACGGAGAGGAACTGTCCCCCGACCACGGCCACCCGGCGCGGATCATCGTGCCCGCCGCCCCCGGTGTGCTCAACACCAAGTGGGTGGCCCGGATGACGTTCGGAGCATTGTGATGCGAGGACGCTTCACCCTCGGCAGCCCCCTGCAACTCCTGCTGCTGTCCTGCTCGTTCGCCCTCGCGGTCTACGCGGGGGTGCGCCTGCTCGCCGGCGACTGGCTCGGCGTGGCGCTGTGGGTCGTCGGCGCCGCGCTGCTGCACGACCTGGTGCTGCTGCCGCTGTACGCGGCGGCGGACCGGGCGGTGGTACGGGGGCTCGGCCGGGTCCGCCGCCGGGAGTGGGTGATGTACGCGCGGGTACCGGCAGCCCTCTCCGGGCTGCTGCTCCTCGTGTGGTTCCCGCTGATCAGCGGCATGGTGGAGGAACGCTACCGGTCCGGCACGGGCCTGCCGCCGGAGGTGTTCCTCACGCGCTGGCTGCTGATCACCGCGGTCCTCTTCGCAGGCTCGGCGCTGTTGCTGGCGCTGCGGCTGCGCAGGGCCGCGAAGCGCCGCCCGCCGGCCGTCCACTGACCGTCCCGCTCCCAGCGGCCCCGCGCGTACCGGAGCAGCGCGCGGGTGCCGAGCCGGGCCCAGGGGAAGGGATCACCGGCGGTGGTGTGGGCGTCGGTGATGTGGACGCGCATTCGTTCGTCGATCTCCGCGGAGGCCGTCTCGGCGATCAGCAGACCGCCGGGCCGCAGCAGCCCGGCGACCCGCTCCAGCAGTGCGCTCGGGTCGCCGCCGATGCCGATGTTGCCGTCCATGAGCAGGACGGTGCAAGCGGATCGAGGACGTCCTCGAGGGCATCACCGACGACTACGTGAAGAAGCACGGCCGGCTGCCCGGCGAGCGAGCCCGCCACGGGCTCGGG
>NZ_JBEXSH010000559.1:0-5909 GCF_040613555.1 Streptomyces sp. NPDC006265 | reverse complement strand
GGTGTGAGGCTTTGGTCTTCTAGGGCCCTTCTGATGGATCTCCGCGGCGTCGCGATGCCCGGCACGCTCCCCCAAGCTCCCGACTCCGCTCGAGCAGGGGGTACCCCCACTCGCCGCACCGGACACCGCTCCTTCCTCCACGGAGATCCATCAGAAGGGCCCTAGGGGCGCGGGGAACTGCGCGATCAACCCCCACCGTCCGGCACCCGGCACCCGGCACGACGCAAAACGGCGAGTGGCCCGAACTCACACAGAGTCCGGGCCACTCGCCGTAAGGGCGAATCAAACCGTCCGGAACGCCAACACCACGTTGTGTCCACCGAACCCGAACGAGTCGTTCAGCGCGGCGATCCGTCCCTCGACCGGCAGCTTCCGAGCCTCACCCCGAACGACATCGGCATTCGCCTCGGCCTCGGGGTCCAGGTTCTCCACGTTGATCGTCGGCGGAGCCACCCGGTGGTACAGCGCCAGCACGGTCGCGACCGTCTCGACACCTCCCGCACCACCCAGCAGATGCCCGGTCATCGACTTCGTCGCGGACACCGCGAAGTGGTCGGCGTCGTCGCCGAACACCTTCCGCAGCGCCTTCAGCTCGGCGATGTCACCCGCCGGCGTGGACGTCGCGTGCGCGTTGACGTGCACGATCTCCGCCGGGTCCAGGTCGTTGCGGTCCATCAGGTTCTGCAGGGCGTGCGAGATGCCCCGCCCCTCCGGCTCCGGCTGCACGATGTCGTGCGCGTCGGCGGAGATGCCCTGCCCGACCGCCTCCGCGTACACCCGGGCACCGCGCTTCGCGGCGTGCTCGGCGGACTCCAGGACCACGACACCGGCGCCCTCACCGAGGACGAAGCCGTCGCGGGCGGTGTCGTAGGGACGCGACGCGCCCTGCGGGTCGTCGTTGTTCTTGGACATCGCCATCATGTTGCCGAACGCGGCGATGGGCAGCGGGTGGATCGCCGCCTCCGTGCCACCCGCGACGACGACGTCGGCGCGGCCGGTGCGGATCATCTCGATGGCGTAGCCGATGGCCTCGGCGCCCGAGGCGCAGGCGGAGACCGGCGTGTGCACGCCCGCGCGGGCGCCCACGGCCAGGCCCACGTTGGCCGAGGGGCTGTTGGGCATCAGCATGGGCACGGTGTGCGGGGAGACGCGGCGGACGCCCTTCTCCTTCAGCACGTCGTACTGGTCGAGCAGCGTCGTCACGCCGCCGATACCGGAGGCGATGACCGCGCCGAGCCGGTCGGGGTCGATGTTCGGGTCCTCGCCGGCCTTCGCTTCGAAACCGGCGTCGGCCCAGGCCTCCTTGGCCGCGACCAGCGCGAACTGCGCCGAGCGGTCCAGTCGGCGGGCCTGCGGCCGCGGAATGACCTCGGTCGGCTCCACGGCGACCGGGGCCGCGATTTTGACGGCCTGGTTGGCCGCCCAGTCCTGCTCCAAGGGCTTGACGCCGGACTTGCCGGCGATCAGGCCCTCCCAGGTAGAGGCTGCGTCGCCACCCAGCGGTGTGGTTGCGCCGATACCGGTGACGACCACGGTGCGATTGGTCGGGCTCACGGGAATTCTTTCTCCAACGGTTACGAGGATTAAGCGGCGCCACCGCCGGGTGGCGGGGCAGTCAGCCCAAAGGCCGGATCGGCCGATCAGCCCTGGTGCTTGAGGATGTAGTCGGTCGCGTCGCCGACGGTCTTGAGGTTCTTGACGTCCTCGTCGGGGATCTTGACGTCGAAGCGCTCTTCGGCGGCGACGACGACCTCGACCATGGACAGCGAGTCGACGTCCAGGTCGTCGGTGAAGGACTTGTCCAGCTGGACGTCCTCAACCGGGATGCCGGCGATCTCGTTCACGATCTCGGCGAGACCGGCGACGATCTCTTCCTGAGTGGCGGCCATGTTGGCGCTCCTTCGTAGATTTCCAGAGGGTGTGGCAGGTGCTTGTTCCCGTACCGGATCGCATGATCCGGCACGGAGTGCCTAGGGGAGGGTAACGACAGTCGCGGCGTAGACGAGACCCGCCCCGAAGCCGATGACGAGCGCGGTGTCGCCGCTCTTCGCTTCTCCGGTCGCCAGGAGCCGCTCCATCGCGAGCGGGATCGAGGCGGCCGAGGTGTTGCCGGTGGTGCGTACGTCACGTGCGACCGTGACGGACTCCGGCAGCTTGAGTGTCTTCACCATCGAGTCGATGATCCGCTCGTTGGCCTGGTGCGGGATGAAGACGTCCAGGTCGTCCGCGGTGATGCCGGCGGCGTCCAGCGCCTCCTTGGCGACCTTCGCCATCTCGAAGACGGCCCAGCGGAACACCGCCTGGCCCTCCTGCGTGATGGCGGGGAACTTGGCGACCTCGCCGGTACGGTAGTCCGTCCACGGCACGGTCTGCTTGATGGTCTCGGACTTGTCGCCCTCGGAGCCCCAGACGGTGGGGCCGATCGCGGGCTCCTGGGCCGGGCCGACGACGACCGCGCCGGCGCCGTCACCGAACAGGAAGGCCGTCGCGCGGTCCTCCAGGTCGGTCAGGTCGCTCAGCCGCTCCACGCCGATCACCAGGACATATTCGGCGGAACCCTCGACGATCATGCCCTTGGCGAGGGTGAGGCCGTAGCCGAAGCCCGCGCAGCCGGCCGAGATGTCGAAGGCGGCGGCATTGTTCGTGCCGAGCTTGTCGGCGATCTCGGTGGCGACGGCCGGGGTCTGCTTGAAGTGTGAGACGGTCGAGACGATCACGCCGCCGATCTGCTCGGCGGAGATCCCGGCGTCGGCGATCGCCTTGCCGGACGCCTCGACCGACATCGCGGCGACGGTCTCCTCGTCGTTCGCCCAGTGCCGGGTCTCGATGCCGGAGCGCGAGCGGATCCACTCGTCGGACGAGTCGATCGTCTCCAGGATCACCTCGTTCGGCACGACCCGGGTCGGGCGGTAGCCGCCGACGCCGAGGATGCGCGCGTACGGGGCGCCCTTGCTGGGCTTGATCTTCGCCATGCGGTCGGCTCCTTGGGGGCGGCGGTCAGGCGTGCTCGGCGATGAGCTCGCGAGCCGCGTCGAGGTCGGCGGGGGACTTCAGGGCCAGTGTCTTCACCCCGGGCAGGGCCCGCTTGGCCAGGCCGGTGAGGGTACCGCCCGGGCACACCTCGATCAGAGCCGTGACACCGAGCTCCTTGAAGGTCTCCATGCACAGGTCCCACCGGACCGGGCTGGCGACCTGGCCGACCAGACGCTCCAGCACCTCGGCGCCGCCGGTGACGGTCCGGCCGTCCTTGTTGGAGACGTAACGGACCTTCGGGTCGCCGGGCGCCAGGGCCTCGGCGGCCTTGGCCAGGGTGTCGACGGCCGGTGCCATGTGGTGCGTGTGGAACGCGCCGGCGACCTTCAGCGCGACGACCTTGCGCACGCCCTCGGGCTTGTCCGCCTCCAGCGCGGCGATCTGCTCCCTGGTGCCGGCCGCGACGATCTGGCCCGCGCCGTTGATGTTCGCCGGGGTCAGGCCGAGCTTCTCCAGGTGCGGAACCGTCACCGCGGGGTCGCCGCCCAGCAGCGCGGCCATGCCGGTCTCGGTGACGGCGGCGGCCTCGGCCATGCCGAGCCCGCGGGTGCGGACCAGGCGGAGTGCCTCCTCGGTGGGGAGCACTCCGGCGAGCGAGGCGGCGGTGAACTCACCGACGCTGTGCCCGGCGATCGCGCCGACCTTCTGCGGCAGCTCGGCGGGGTCGTCGAACAGCAGGTGGGCGCAGGCCAGTCCGGCCGCGACCAGCAGCGGCTGCGCCACCGCGGTGTCGCGGATCTCCTCCGCGTCGGCCTCGGTGCCGTAACGGATCAGGTCGAGTCCCGCGGCGTCGGACCAGGCCTCGAGGGCACCGCGAACACCGGGGAAGTCGAGCCATTCGGTCAGGAAGCCGGGCGTCTGAGCGCCCTGGCCGGGAGCGACGAGTACGAGCACTCTCACACTCTCTCTTGGGTACGGGCACAGCCGCCCGTGGGGACAGGGACGAAGAACACGGGGGCGTTTTGTCGAGCCCCGACAAAACCCTAGGGCTGGAGATCTCCATCGACCAGACGACCCAGGATCAACGCGATCCGCAGTGTGAACGCAGAGCGTACATCGGAGGGTGACCAGCCGGTGACGTCAGTCACACGTCGAAGCCGGTAGCGGACGGTGTTGGGATGGACGAACAGCATCCGGGCGGCGCCCTCGAGACTGCTCGCCTGTTCGAGATAGACGCTGAGGGTCTCCAGGAGCGCGGCCCCGGCCTCCTCCAGCGGTCTGTAGATCTCCTCCACCAGCTGCTCACGGGCCGAAGGGTCCCCGGCCATCGCCCGCTCCGGGAGCAGATCGTCCGCCAGGACCGGGCGCGGGGCGTCCTGCCAGGCGGAACACGCCTTCAACCCGGCCGCGGCGGCCTGCGCGGACCGGGTCGCGGCCAGCAGGTCCGGTACCACCGGGCCCGCCACGACCGGTCCGGCCGCGAACGGGCCGATGAGCGACTTGGCGACGGCCAGCGGGTTGTCGCTGCCGCCGGCGATGACGACCAGCCGGTCGCCGAGCACCCCGGTGAGCACCTGGAGCTTGGCGTGCCGGGCCGCGCGCCGTATGGCCTCGACGGTCAGCTCGCTGTCCCCGTCGGGTGCCGTGCCGAGCACCACGCACACGTGCTCCGGGGAGTTCCAGCCCAGGGCGGCGGCCCGGGACACGGCCCCCTCGTCGGCCTCGCCGCTGAGCACGGCGTTCACGACCAGGGACTCCAGCCGGGCGTCCCAGGCGCCGCGTGCCTCGGCGGCCTGCGCGTACACCTGGGCCGTGGCGAAGGCGATCTCCCGGGCGTAGACGAGCAGCGCCTCGCGCAGCACCCGCTCGTCGCCCGGGGCCGCGACCTCGTCGATCGCGCTCTCCATGACCTCGATGGTGGTGCGCACCATCTCCACGGTCTGGCGCAGGGTGATCGCCCGGGTCAGCTCGCGCGGCGCGGTGCCGAACACGTCGGTGGAGATGGCCTGCGGGGCGTCCGGATGCCGGAACCACTCGGTGAACGCGGCGATGCCCGCCTGTGCGACCAGACCGATCCAGGAACGGTTCTCCGGGGGCATGGCCCGGTACCAGGGCAGCGTCTCGTCCATCCGCGCGATGGCCTGCGCGGCAAGCGATCCGGACGACTTCTCCAGCCGCTTCAGCGTCGCGGCATGCGGATGGACGTCATGGGCTGCGGCTTCGTTCTTGCTGGTTTCGGGTTCGGGCACGGGGACAAGACTGCCTTATCCGGACGGGAAGGTGGGCCGCCGGGTCAGGCCCTGCCCGGCGGAGCATGTCGCAGACGCGGGGTCTGGTTCGCCCATCTGCGGCGTTGTCGTCACTCGCCGACTTTCCCGAGCTCTCGGCCTCGCTCGAGCAGGGGGAGCCCCATCGCGTCGGCTCCCTCCTCCGCCTTGCAGCTGGACGCACCGGACCCCGCTCGCCGGCGTCTGCCCGTTCTGTTGCCTCACTGCGACCCGCTCCGCCGGGCAGGGCCTACCGTGGGCTTCGTGATGGACGTGAGGCGCGCGGACGGGCGCTACCCCGGAGGGGATTCGGCCGCAGGGATCGAGTCGTGGCACGCCTTCTCCTTCGGGCCCCACTACGACCCGGACAACCTCCGGTTCGGCGCGGTGCTCGCGTGCAACGAGGAGCGGCTGGCGCCCGGAGCCGGCTTCGACGAGCATCCGCACAGCCACACCGAGATCGTGACGTGGGTGGTGGAGGGCGAGCTGACCCACCGGGACTCCACCGGGCACGAGTCGGTCGTACGCCACGGGGACGTGCAGCGCCTCAGCTCGGCGGGCGGGGTGCGGCACGTGGAGCGCAACGACGGCCCTCGGCCCCTGACCTTCATCCAGATGTGGCTCGCCCCCCTCAGGCCCGGCGGCGACCCGTTCTACGAGGTCGTCCAC
>NZ_JBEXSH010000558.1:0-5920 GCF_040613555.1 Streptomyces sp. NPDC006265 | reverse complement strand
GTAGTGACGTTGAGGGTGCCGGTATGACGCAGGAGGCCGAGCCGAAGTCCGCTCGGGTGGTGGTCGCCGACGACCAGACCGTGGTGCGGGAGGGCATCGTGATGCTGCTCGGTCTGCTGCCCGGAATCGAGGTGGTCGGCGCCGCGGGGGACGGGGAGGAGGCGGTGGCGCTCGTCGCCGGACTCGCCCCGGACGTGGTGCTGATGGACCTGCGTATGCCGCGCTGCGACGGGGTGGAGGCGACCCGCAGGATCCGCGCGGAGCACTCCGGGACGCAGGTCGTGGTGCTCACGACGTTCGCGGACGACGAGTCGCTGTTCCCGGCGCTGGCGGCGGGGGCGCGCGGCTATCTCACCAAGGACGCGGGCGGGGACGAGATCGTGCGAGCCGTGCACAGCGTGCTGTCCGGAGACGCGGGCCTCTCCCCGGGCATCCAGAGACGCCTGCTGGAGCGCCTGTCGGAGGCCGAGCCCGGACCGGCCGCGCCGCCCGAGCCACCGGACGGGCTCACGGCCCGGGAGATGGAGGTGCTGCTCCTCATCGCAGAGGGGCTCAACAACCCGGAGATCGCCCGGAGACTGCATGTCTCCACGGCGACGGTGAAGACCCACATCAACAACCTCTTCACCAAGACCGGGCTCAAGGACCGTGCGCAGGCCGTGCGTTACGCCTACGCGAATAGACTCGTGCGGCCACCAGCGGGTTAGTCACCTGAAGGGGTGAAGACCGAGGGGAAGAAGGGTCGTGGATCTTCCCGTTCTGTCCATCCTTGGGCATGCAGCGAAGCAAGGGCCGTCCCCGTGGCGGCGGGGACGGCCAGGAGAGTTGGGTCGAGCCTCTCGACGGTCATGACCCGGCCCCGGCCGACGAGGCCGGGCAGCTCAGGTACGACGATCCCTGGTACGACGCCCTCGCCTCCGGCTGGGGCGAGTCGGCCGGTGACGGGGCGCAAGGCCCTGCGGTGGTTCCGTCGTCACGGGCGGAGGGCGAGACAGGGGCCGCGGCGGCCGATGTGTACCTGGAAGTGCAGCGCAGCGCGGCCTTTCAGGAAGTGCGGCGGCGGTACCGGAAGTTCGTGGTGCCGGCGTTCGGGGCCTTCTTCGCCTGGTACGTGGGCTACGTCGTGGCCGCGACAACAGTGCCGGAGCTGATGGCGCGGCCCGTGGCGGGAGCGGTGAACGTGGCGATGGTGGCGGGGCTCGGGCAGTTCCTGTCCACGTTCCTGCTCACCTGGGCGTACGCACGGCACGCGCGGCTGCGCAGGGACCGGGCCGCGCTCGAACTGCGGTGGGACACACAGGAACTGACGCGTGGCGTGAACGGTGGTAGGTCGTGACGGAGGAACACCAGACGTTGGCGCTGCTGCTCTTCAGCGCGTTCGTCGCGGTCACCCTGGGGATCACCACGTGGGTCAGCCGCAACCGACGGGGTTCGGCGGAGGAGTTCTACGCGGGCGGGCGGCTGTTCTCACCCATGGAGAATGGTTTTGCCATCGCGGGCGACTACTTGTCGGCCGCCTCCTTCCTCGGAGTCACCGGGCTCATCGCGCTGTTCGGTTACGACGGGCTGTCGTATGTCGTCGGTTTCCTCGTGGCGTGGCTGGTGGTGCTGTTCCTGGTCGCGGAACTGGTCCGCAACTGCGGCCGGTTCACGCTCGCCGACGTCGTGGCGGCGCGGATGAGGGAACGGCCGGTACGCATCGCGGCGGGAACCTCCTCGGTCACGGTGTCCGTTCTGTATCTGGTGGCGCAGATGGTCGGCGCGGGCAGCCTGGTGGCGCTGCTGCTCGGGGGCACGAGCGACGCGGCGCGGGCCTGGACCGTCATCGGTGTCGGCGCGCTCATGGTGATCTACGTGTCACTGGGAGGGATGCGGGCGACCACGTGGATCCAGATCGTCAAGGCCGTTCTGCTGCTCGGCGGCACCATCGCGCTGACGGTGCTCCGTCGCCGGCAAGGCGGTGGCCGGGAAGTCGCCTGCGGCGAAGAACACCGCGAAGAAGGCTCCCGCCAAGAAGGCCACCCCCGCCAAGAGCACCGCTGCCAAGACCACCGCCAAGAAGGCCACCCCCGCCAAGAGCACGGTCGCCGAGACCCCCGCGAGGACGACCGCCGCCGGCAAGGCACCCGCGGGCAAGGCCGTGGCGAAGAAGAGCGCGGTCAAGAAGGCGCCGGCTCGGAAGACCCCCACCCCGAAGGTCCCCGCCGGGAAGGCCGCTTCCGCCCAGGTCGTTCCGCCGGAGATGGAAGTCGCCGTCTCACCCGCCGTCGACGCGGTGGACCGGGAGCGGCTGCTCGCCGGCACGCACCACGCCCCGCACTCCGTGCTCGGCGCGCACCCCGTACCCGGCGGCATCGCCTTCCGGGCGTTCCGGCCGTACGCCCTGTCGGTGAGCGTGGTCTCCGGGGACCTGCGGGCCGAACTGCACGACGACGGGGAGGGGTTTTTCTCGGGGCTGCTGCCGCTGCGGGAGGTCCCGGCGTACCGGCTGGTCGTGGAGTACGAGGGGACGGTCCTGGAGACCGAGGACGCGTACCGCTTCCTGCCCACGCTGGGCGATCTCGACCTGCATCTGATCGGCGAGGGCCGGCACGAGGAGCTGTGGACGGCGCTGGGTGCCCACCCGACGACCCACGAGGGCGTGACCGGCACCCGGTTCGCGGTATGGGCGCCGAACGCGCTCGGGGTGCGCGTGACCGGCACCTTCAACTTCTGGGACGGCACCGGGCACATCATGCGGTCGCTGGGCTCGTCCGGGGTGTGGGAGCTGTTCCTGCCGGACATCGGCGAGGACGAGCTGTACAAGTTCGAGATCACGCGCCCCGACGGCTCGAAGACGCTGCGTGCCGACCCCATGGCCCGCCGCACGGAGGTGCCGCCCGCGACCTCGTCGGTCATCACCTCCTCGGAGTACGAGTGGGGCGACACCGAGTGGCTGGCCCGGCGCGCCGAGGCCCCGGCGCACGAGGCGCCGTTCTCGGTGTACGAGATCCATCTGCCGTCCTGGCGCCCGGGGCTGACATACCGTCAGCTCGCTGAGCAGCTCCCCGGGTACGTGAAGAAGCTGGGCTTCACGCACGTCGAGCTGATGCCGGTCGCGGAGCACCCGTTCGGCGGCTCCTGGGGCTATCAGGTGACCGGCTTCTACGCGCCGACGGCCCGGCTGGGCACGCCGGACGACTTCCGGTTCCTGGTCGACAAGCTGCACCAGGCCGGTATCGGTGTGCTCATGGACTGGGTGCCCGCGCACTTCCCGCGCGACGACTGGGCGCTGGCCGAGTTCGACGGCAAGCCCCTGTACGAGCACGAGGATCCGCTGCGGGCCGCCCACCCCGACTGGGGCACGCTGGAGTTCGACTTCGGGCGCAACGAGGTGCGCAACTTCCTCGTCGCCAACGCCGTGTACTGGTGCGAGGAGTTCCACATCGACGGGCTGCGCGTGGACGCCGTCGCCTCGATGCTGTACCTGGACTACTCGCGCGAGCCGGGCCAGTGGACGCCCAACGAGCACGGCGGCCGGGAGAACCTGGACGCGGTGGCATTCCTGCAGGAGATGAACGCGACGGTCTACCGCAGGGTGCCCGGCGTGGTCACGATCGCCGAGGAGTCCACCGCCTGGGACGGTGTCACCCGCGCCACCCACCACGAGGGCCCGAGCGGCTTCGGCGGGCTCGGGTTCGGGCTGAAGTGGAACATGGGCTGGATGCACGACTCGTTGCAGTACATGAGTCACGAGCCGGTGCACCGCAAGTACCACCACGGCGAGATGACGTTCTCGATGGTGTACGCGTACAGCGAGAACTACGTGCTGCCGATCTCCCACGACGAGGTCGTGCACGGCAAGCGGTCCCTGGTGTCGAAGATGCCGGGCGACTGGTGGCAGCAGCGCGCCGGGGTGCGGTCCTACCTCGGCTACATGTGGGCCCACCCGGGCAAGCAGCTGCTGTTCATGGGACAGGAGTTCGCGCAGGGCGCCGAGTGGTCCGAGGCGCACGGGCCGGACTGGTGGCTGCTGGACCCGGGCTACGGGGCGGAGCCCGACCACCGGGGTGTGCGGGACCTGGTCCGCGACCTGAACACCGTCTACCGGGCGACCCCGGCGCTGTGGCGGCTGGACACGGACCCGGCCGGTTTCGAGTGGATCGTCGGGGACGCGGCCGACGACAACGTCCTCGCGTTCCTGCGGCTGGACCCGGAGGGCGTCCCGGTGCTGGCGGTGTCCAACTTCGCGCCGGTCACCCGCCAGGACTACCGCCTGGGCGTCCCCGACGACGTCCCCGCCTGGCACGAGGCACTCAACACCGACGCGGCCCGCTACGGCGGCAGCGACGTCACCAACCCCGACCCGGTCAAGCCCGAACCCCAGTCCTGGCACGGCCGCCCGGCCAGCATCCGCCTGACCCTGCCGCCCCTGGCGACGGTGTGGCTGCGGCCGGCTTAGGGGGGCCGGGGCCCCTGTGACAGGGCTGTGACCGGAGGAGTGGCTTCCACCACAGCACGGCCGGCACGGCCCTGGTGGGGTGACCGCATGGATGTCACCCCGGTCACCTCGCAGGGCCTGCCGTGCTGATGGGCTTCGGCGTCTCGATCGCCTGCGCCGTCGGTGCGCTCGTCGCGGGGGCGGGGGTCGTGGCGATGGCGCTGCCCGGGCGGCCCGAGCCGTGGCCGGTGCACCTGCTGCGCCGGGCGGCGGTGACGGCCGCGTGGGCGGCCGCGGCCGTGTACTCGCTGGGGTTCTTCTCCGTGCTGGTGGCGGAGCACGCGTTCGGCGACGGAGCGGACTCGATCCCGGCCCCGGCCTGCCGCGACGGCTTCGACGAGGCCACGCGGGAGGGGTTGTCCCATCACCGGTCCTCGTACCTGCCGCTGCGCTTCGACTGCGTCCGCGACGACGGCTCGGTGTACTCCAGCGATCCCGGCTACGCGTGGATGAACGGGGCGAGCGCCTCCCTCGCGCTGTCCGCCGCCCTGTTCGCCATCGGCGCGGGCTACGCGAGCGAACTGCGCGCCCGCAAGGAGGCCCTGACGTCATGACGCTGCTTCCGGTCTTCGCCGGGCTGGTCGTCGGCTGGGTCGCGCTCCGCGGGCTGCTCGCGCATCCGCTGCTGCCACTGTGGGTGAAGACGTCGGTCTTCTGGGCCGTGCCACTCATGGCGGCCACCTGGGTGTTCATCATGGCGGCGGACGATCCCGTCCTGTTCCCGGATACCGCCCCCTGCCCCAGAGAGCCGTTCCAGGAGGGCGTCATCGGGAGCGGAAGGGTGTGGGGTGTTTCCACCCCGTTTCCGCCGCGGGCCTACTGCGAGTGGGAGGACGGCACCGTCTACGAAATCGCGCCCGGGGCCGAGTTCCTGTTCTGGGTGTTCTTCGCCATGACGGTCGTACCGCTCACCACCGGGCTGTGGCACGCCCTGCGGGATCCGCGGTCGCTCCTGCGGTAGGCGGCCCCGCACCCGGGCGGGCGGGTGCGGGGCCGCTCCGTCACCCGAAGGCCTCCGCCAGGGCCTGCGGCAGCTTCCCGGTGTGGAGCACGCCCAGCCGCTGGGTGGCCCGGGTCAGGGCCACGTACAGGTCGCTGGTGCCGTACCGGCCGGGCTCGACCACGAGGACGGAGTCGAACTCCAGGCCCTTGGCCTGGCGGGGGTCGAGCAGGACCACCGTCCGGGTGAGGTCGGGTTCGGCGCCCGCCGTCACTCCGTCCAGCCGGGCCGCGAGGGAGCGGTGGAGGTCGCGGGGCGCGATCACCGCGAGCCGCCCCTCGGACGGGGTGAGCTCCCCGACGGCCTTGGCGACGGCGCCCGGAAGGTCGTCGGTGGCGCGGGCCCAGGGGCGTACGCCCGTGGAGCGGACCGAGCTGGGCGGCTCGAACCCGGGGTGCTCGGCGCGCACCACGGCCGCCGCGACGTCCATGATCTCGGCC
>NZ_JBEXSH010000557.1:0-5925 GCF_040613555.1 Streptomyces sp. NPDC006265 | reverse complement strand
GGGAACTGCGCGACCAGCCCCCACCGGCCCGCACTCGGACGACAGCCGGATAGACCTGCACTGGCCCGCCGGCCTCCCCGACGGGGGGCGACACGGGTTCACCCCCGCGCATCGGGAGCTCCTGGAAAGCGCCCTTCCCGCGATGGCCCGCCGCCTGGCGGACGCGCTGCCCCACGGGGCCCGCCGCGTGCACATACTCGGCTTCGAGGAGCTGATGTACGTCCCGCTCAGGCTCGCCCGCGAGCTGGAGCGAAGCGCCGACGTCGAGGTCCGTTACTCGACCACCACCCGCTCACCCGTCCTGGCCGTCGACGACCCCGGCTACGCGATACGCACCCGTCTCGCCTTCCCCGCCCACGACGACCCCGCCGACGGCCCCGGCGAGCGGTACGCCTACAACGTCGCCGGCGCCGGCTTCGACGCCGTCGTCGTGGTGGTCGACTCGGCCGGGGACACCCCCGCGCTGCACGCGCCCGACGGTCTGCTGGCCCGCCTCGCCGCGCACACGCCGCGGGTCCTCCTCGCCGTCATACCGTCGTACGCCCCCGAAAGGCCCTCCATGCTGCCCGAGCCCCTCCGCGGCCCCGCCTTCTCCTCGTACGCCCCCGAGGAGGTCGGCTGGCTGCTCCAGGACCTCTCGGACGTGACGCTGGAGGCGCCGACCGAGGAACGCGAGGAGGCGATCCAGAGCGGCGGCGCGCACTACGCGGAGTCGCTGCCCGTGGAGTACCAGCCGAGCGAGCAGTACCAGGAACTGTTCCACGCCGCGCTGGAGGACTCGGCGGCCCGTATCGCCCAGGCGGTCGGCGTCGTCACCGAGACGGTCCTCGCCGAGCGGTCCCCGCGCCCCGTGCTGGTCTCGCTGGCCCGCGCCGGCACCCCCGTCGGCATTCTCATGCGCCGCTGGGCCCGGCACCGGCACGGCCTGGACCTGCCGCACTACGCCGTGTCGATCGTCCGCGGCCGTGGCATCGACGCCAACGCGCTGCGCTGGCTCGCCCGGCACCACGACCCCCGGGACGTCGTCTTCGTCGACGGCTGGACCGGCAAGGGCGCCATCACCCGCGAACTCGCCCAGGCCCTGGAAAAGTTCGAGAAGACCGACGGCATCACCGGCTTCGACCCCGAGATCGCCGTCCTCGCCGACCCGGGCTCCTGCGTGAGGACCTACGGCACCCGCGAGGACTTCCTCATCCCCTCCGCCTGCCTCAACTCCACCGTCTCCGGCCTGATCTCGCGGACCGTGCTGCGCGCGGACCTGGTCGGCCCGGACGACTTCCACGGCGCGAAGTTCTACCGCGAACTCGCCGGCACCGATGTCTCGGTGGCCTTCCTGGACGCCGTGTCCGCCCGCTTCCCCGAGGTCGCCGACGCCGCCTGCGCCCAGGCCAAGGAACTGCTCGCGACGGACCGCTCACCCACCTGGGAGGGCTGGGCCGCCGTCGAGCGCATCAGCGAGGAGTACGCCATCCACGACGTGAACCTCGTCAAGCCCGGCGTCGGCGAGACCACCCGGGTCATGCTGCGCCGGGTGCCCTGGAAGGTCCTGGCGCGGGCCGGGGCGGGCAGCGACCTCGACCACGTGCGCCTGCTGGCCGAGCAACGCGGCGTGCCCGTCGAGGAGGTCGACGGACTGCCCTACACCTGCGTCGGCCTGATCCACCCCAAGTACACCCGGGGCGCGACCGGCGCCGACGGCAAGGCGGTGTCGGTCTGATGCCCGTCCTCGTCGCGAGCGACCTCGATCGCACCCTGATCTACTCGGCCGCCGCCCTGGCGCTCACCATGCCGGACGCGCGGGCGCCCCGGCTGCTGTGTGTGGAGGTGCACGAGAGCAAGCCGCTGTCGTACATGACGGAGACGGCGGCCCGGCTCCTCACCGACCTGGGCGACGCGGCCGTGTTCGTGCCCACGACGACCCGGACGCGCAAGCAGTACCAGCGCATCAACCTGCCGGGCCCGGAGCCCACGTACGCGATCTGCGCGAACGGCGGCCATCTCCTGGTCGACGGCGTCTCCGACCCCGACTGGCACGCGCAGGTCACCGCACGGCTGGCCGACCAGTGCGCGCCGCTGGCCGAGGTGCAGGAGCACCTGCTGAGGGCCGCCGACCCGGTCTGGGTGCGCAAGCACCGCGTCGCCGACGACCTCTTCGCCTATCTCGTCGTCGAGCGCGAGTTGCTCGACGAGGACTGGGTGAAGGAACTCGCGGTGTGGGCGGAGAACCGCGGCTGGACCGTGTCCCTCCAGGGCCGCAAGATCTACGCCGTTCCCAAGCCGCTCACCAAGAGCGCGGCGATGCGGGAGGTCGCGCGGCGGACCGGTGCCGAACTCACGCTCGCCGCCGGTGACTCACTGCTCGACGCCGATCTGCTCCTCGCGGCCGACCGGGGCTGGCGCCCGGCGCACGGGGAGCTGGCCGACAGCGGCTGGACGGCGCCCTCGCTCAGGGCGCTTCCCGACCGGGGTGTCCTCGCCGGGGAGCGGATCCTGAGGGAGTTTCTGGGGGCAGTACGGGGCGCCTGAGAACTCGGGTGTCCTGGTCGTCGTGCGGGTGCGGCGCCGTCGTGGCCGTCCGCGCCCCGCGGCGGAGCCGCAGATCGACACAGCCCCGCGCCCCCTTCAGGGCGTCGCAGCAGCCGTACGGTGATGAACGCCGCCACCGTCACGGCCGTCACGGCGAGGACCACCTTCGAGTATGTGGAGACGATGTCCGAGACCTGGTGCCAGTTCGCGCCGAGGAAGTGGCCCGCGAGGACGAACACCGTGTTCCAGATGGCGCTGCCCAGGGTGGTCAGCCCCAGGAACACCGGTAGACGCATCCGCTCGACACCCGCGGGCACCGAGATCAGGCTGCGGAAGATCGGGATCATCCGGCCGAAGAACCCGGCCTTGGTGCCGTGCTTCAGAAACCAGGCCTCGGTCTTCTCGATGTCCGAGACCTTCACCAGCGGCAGCCGGGCCGCGATCGCCACCGTCCGGTCACGGCCGAGCAGCGCGCCGACCCCGTACAGCGCAAGCGCCGATCACCGAGCCGGCCGTCGTCCACAGCAGGACGGCGAGCAGGCTCATCCGGCCGCTGCTCGCGGCGAACCCGGCGAGGGGCAGGATCACCTCGCTGGGCAGCGGCGGGAACAGGTTCTCCAGGGCGATGGCGAGACCGGCTCCCGGCGCGCCCAGCGCGTCCATCAGGTCGTTGACCCACTGCGGCCCGGCATCCGCTGCGATGGCTGTCATGCCGCCACGCCAGGAAACCGAAGCTGAAGGGTTCCTGAGGAAACCCGGGGAGGGCGTCAGCCGCAGCAGCCGCCTCCGCAGCAGCCGCCCCCACCGCCGCCGCTCGGGCGGGGCGCGGACGCCGGGGCGGAGGCGGAGCCGCCGACCGCGACCGTGGAGAGGAGTTTCACCGTGTCGTCATGGCCCGAGGGGCAGGCCGCGGGGTCGGACGACTCGGCCATGGGACGGCTGAGTTCGAAGGTGTCGCCGCAGGTCCGGCAGCGATACTCGTAGCGAGGCATGAGGACAGATTAATCCGCGCCGACAAAAATGCCGCCTTCCGTGAACCCATCTGACCATTGTTGCCGTACCGGTGTGGAGGACCTGTAAAGGCCGCTGGTAACTTTCGAACGCGCGAGAAGCCGTACAGGCGGGGGATGACGAGGGATCGCTGCCGTCGACCACTGCAGCCAAGCCTTCCGCGCGAGCACCACCGTAAGCGGGAGGGAGACGCAGCCGTGTCGAAGGCTGGGCGGGAACCGGACGAGACCATGCAGTTGAAGGTCCCCGACTCCGTGCACGCGGACGAGACCGTGATGTTGCGCGTCGTCGGGGCGGCCCCGACCGACCAGGCGGACACGGCGTCCGGCGCGGCGAAGGACGGGAGCACACCGGACAGATCGCGTCGGCGGCGCAGAGCTCCCCGGCCCTCCCCCCTGTCCCGTCTGCACGCCGCGGCCCCGGGGCCGGCCCGGCTCGTCGCCCGGGTCGCGTCCGAGGCCCGCCGCCTGCGGCCCCGTTACCCGCACGTCGACCGCACCGGTTGGCGCCGCTGGGCGCCCTCCTGGCGGCAGTGGCTCGGTGCCGCGCTGACCTTCACCGGCCTGACCGTGGTCCTCCTGGGCTCCGCCTACGCCGCCACCGACATCCCGGACAACCTCAACACGTACGCCACCCAGCAGGACAACGTCTACTTCTGGTCCGACGGGACGCCCATGGCCCGCACCGGCTGGGTGCGGCGGCAGGCGATGCCGCTGAAGGACATACCCGAGGACGTCCGCGGGGCGGTGCTGGCGGCGGAGAACGCGAGCTTCTACAGCGACCCCGGAATATCCGTCAGCGGCATCGGCCGCGCCCTGTGGCGCACCGTCGGTCAGGGCGACACCCAGGGCGGCTCGACCATCACCCAGCAGTACGTCAAGAACGTCTACCTCAGCCAGGACCGGTCCGTCGGACGCAAGTTCACCGAGGCGATGCTCGCCCTGAAGCTCGACAACGAGATGAGCAAGGACGACATCCTCGAGGGCTACCTCAACACGAGCTGGTTCGGCCGCGGCACCTACGGCATCCAGCGTGCCGCCCAGGCCTACTACGGCAAGGACGTCAGGGAACTCGACGTCAGCGAGGCCGCCTTCCTCGCCTCCCTCCTCAAGGGCGCCGGCCTTTACGACCCGTCGCTGAGCGAGGCCAACCACGCCCGGGCTGTGGAGCGCTGGTCCTGGATACTCGACCGCATGGTCGAGATAGGCACCCTGCCGAAGAGCGAGCGGGCCGAGTACAAGAAGTTCCCCGAGCCGCTGAAGCGGGCGCCGGGGTTCGACACCGGCAAGCAGAGCGACTACCTCGTGGAACTGGCCGCCCAGTACGCCAAGAAGGCGGCGAACATATCGGCCAAGGAGTACGACCTCGGCGGCTACCAGATCTACACGACCTTCGACCGCAAGCAGGAGAGCGCGCTCACCGACGCCGTCGAAAAGGCCCGCAAGCAGGCGCGCAAGGACGACCCGGCCAAGGCGAAGGCCCTGCACTTCGGCGCCTCCTCGGTGGCCGCCGACGGGCGCATCCTCGCCGTCCACGGCGGCCCCGACCACCGTAAGCAGGGCTACAACGAGTCGAACGCGACCACCGTCCCCGCCGGTTCGGCCTTCCAGCCCTTCGTCTACGCCGCCGCCCTGGAGCACGGCGTGCACAAGACCCGCGACGGAGCCGCCGCCGAGGTCACCCCGCAGACGCTGTACGACGGGGACGACGGCATCGCCGTGCGGACACCCGAGGGCCCCTACTGGGACCGCGGCGGCAAGCAGGTCACCTCCCACAACGACGGCGGGAAGTCCTACGGGCGGATCGGCCTGGGCCGGGCGCTCGCCCTGTCGGTGAACACGCCGTTCATGCAGCTCGGCATGGACACCGGCCTGGACAGGGTGCGGGACACCGCCCAGCGGGCGGGCCTGCTCTCCTCCAGCTTCGGCCCTCAGGTGCCCGCGCTGTCGCTGGGCAGTGCCACGCCCAGCGCGATCCGGATGGCGAGCGGCTACGTCACATTCGCCGCCGCCGGCAAGCACGTCGAGCCGTACTCGGTGGCCCGGATCACCCGCAACGGCTCCGGCGTCGCGCTGAAGAAGCCCGCGTCCCGCCGCGCGGTGCGGGCGAGCGTGGCCGAGGCGGTCCAGTCGGCCCTCACCGACGCCTTCCGCACCGCCCACCCGGGGCCCGCCACGACCACCACGGTGGCCGGGAAGGCCGGCACCACGCAGAAGGACACCGCCGCCTGGTACGTCGGCACGGCCAACTCCGTGTCGACGGCTGTGGTGGCCTACCGCATCGACCTCACCAAGAGCCTCGAACCCCTGCCGCTGGACGGGATCGCGGGCAACCCGGGCGACAGCGTCCCGTACCGCATCTGGTCCGGTGCCCGCGGTATCGGCTGAC
>NZ_JBEXSH010000556.1:0-5938 GCF_040613555.1 Streptomyces sp. NPDC006265 | reverse complement strand
TCTCCACCGACGACCTGACCTCCTGGGGCTGGCGCGTCCCGTTCCTGATCGCGGGCCCGATGGGCATCATCGGCCAACCGGGCGCCGGGCGCTCCTGCGACGTACCGCCCTCCTTCACCCTGGCCGACTACGCGCGCTGCCTGGCGGCCGTCGTCGAGGACGTGGCCCTCGGCCCGGCCCATGTCCTCGGCGAGTCCTGGGGCGGCACCGTCGTGCTGGAGCTCTACCGGCGTCACGCCGGGCTCGTGCGGACCCTGCTCCTCGTCGACACCTACGCGGGCTGGAAGGGCTCGCTGCCCGCCGCGGAGGTGCGCTCCCGGGTCGAAGGGGCGGAGCGCATGCTCGCGGTCCCGGCCGAGGCGTTCGCACCGACCATGCCGGGACTGTTCGCCGGGCGGCCCTCCGCCGAAGCCGTCCGCCTGCTGTCCGTGATGTCGGCCGACACCCGCGCCCAGAGCATGCGGACCGAGCTCACCGTCATGGCCGAGGCCGACCTGCGGGACCTGCTGCCGAGGATCGAGGTGCCCACGCTCCTGCTGTGGGGCGAGCTCGACGCCCGTTCACCCGTGGATCCCGTCGCCCACCAGTTCCTCGAAACGATCCCGCGGGCCACGCTGGTCGTGCTCCCCGGCATCGGGCACCTCAGCAACATCGAGGCACCCGAGCCGTTCAACCGGACCGTCCGGGAGTTCTGCCGCGCTCACTCCTGACCGGGCCCGCCACCGACCGGCGCCGCGGTGCGTGGCCGACGAGTTCCCCGGGCCGTTCATGTGCGGTCAGGGTGTGCAGCCGGGCTCGGTCGAGCGGCTCGTGCGCCTCGGCGTACTCGCCGTGCGGCAGCCGCTTGATCACCCCCGTCGCCCGACCGTGCGCCACGAGCTCCCTGTCGCGCAGTCGCAGCCCCAGACAGATCCGCCGGGTCACGACGAAGACCACCGCCGGGACGAGGAACATCCCGGTCCGCACCGCCCACGTCACCGTGTTGATCGACAGATGGAGGCGGGTCGCCACGATGTCGTTCCCACCGCCCGCGAGCAGCACCAGGTAGAGGCTGATCCAGGCCGCCCCGATCGCCGTGCGGACCGGGCGGTCGCGCGGCCGGTCCAGCAGATGGTGCTCGTCCCGGTCGCCGGTGAACCTGGCCTCCAGGAACGGGTACACCCCGATGAAGACCAGCAGCAGCGGGAACACCACCACCGGGATCAGCACGCCCGGCACCAGCGTGTGACCCCACAGCGTGACCTCCCAGCCCGGCATGATCCGCACCAGGCCCTCCGCGAAGCCGAGATACCAGTCGGGCTGGGCGCCCGTGGACACCTGGTCGGCGCGGTACGGGCCGTACGACCACACCGGGTTGATCGTCGCCACCCCCGCGATCAGCGCGAACACCCCGAACACCAGGAAGAAGAAGCCGCCCGCCTTCGCCAGGTACACCGGCATGAAGGGCGTCCCCACGACATTGCGCTCGGTGCGCCCGGGCCCGGCGAACTGGGTGTGCTTGTGATGGACGACCAGCAGCAGATGGGCCACGATCAGCGCGGCCATCACCCCGGGGATCAGCAGCACGTGCAGTGAGTAGAAGCGGGCCACGATGTCGTCCCCGGGGAAGTCGCCGCCGAACAGGAACATCGCCAGGTACGTCCCCACGACCGGTACGGACAGCAGCGCGCCGTGCACGAACCTGAGGCCGGTGCCGGACAGCAGGTCGTCCGGCAGCGAGTAACCGAACAGCCCCTCGAACAGGCCGAGGAACAGCAGCAGCCAGCCGAACATCCAGTTGATCTCCCGCGGCTTGCGGAACGAGCCCGTGAAGAAGTGCCGCATCATGTGCGTCAGCATCCCGGCGACGAAGACCAGCGCCGCCCAGTGGTGCAGCTGCCGGATCAGCAGCCCGCCGCGCACGTCGAAGCTGATGTCCAGGGTGGACGCGTAGGCCTCGGACATCCGCACGCCGTTCAGCGGGACGTAGCTCCCCTGGTACGTCACCTCGTTCGTCGACGGGTGGAAGAACAGCGTCAGATACACGCCGGTGAGGACCAGCACCACGAAGCTGTACAGGCAGATCTCGCCCAGCAGGAACGACCAGTGGTCGGGGAACACCTTGCGCAGGTACTTCCTGCCGAGCGTGTGGATGCCGAGCCGCCCGTCGAACCAGTCGGCCAGCCGCTCGCCGCGCCCCGCGCTCACGCCGCCGCCCCGGAGAGGTGGGCGAGCTTGTCCGGATTGGCCACCACATAGATGCCGCGCACCCGGTCGCCCTCCGGGGTGAGGTCCAGGACCAGGACCGCGAACGGAGCGTCGCCGTCGAACAGCACCGCAGCCTCGTCGCCGTTGACGCGCCGGTACCGCCAGACCGGGTGGTCCGGGCCGCCGCGCCCGGCGGTGAGCAGCCGGGTCACCTTGTCCCGGCCGTGCACCGGGCGCAGGCTCGCCCGCCGGCGCTTGCCGCCCGTGTCCGTCCACGCCGTGACGTCCGGCGCGAGCACCTCCATCAGCTCGGCGATGTCGCCGCCGAGCGCCGCCCGCACGAACCGCTCGGTCGCCTCCCGCCGCACCCGCGGATGCGCCTCGTACCGCGGCCGTCGCGCGTGCACGTGCTCCCGGGCCCGGTGCGCCAACTGCCGTACGGCGGCGGGGGAGCGGTCGATGACCTCCGCGATCTCGGCATGCGGGTAGCCGAACACCTCACCCAGCACGAACACGGCCCGTTCCAGGGGTGTCAGCGACTCCAGGACCACCAGCATGGCCAGCGACACCGACTCGGAACGCAGGACCGGGTCCTCGGCGGTCCCGGTGTCCTCGCCGACCAGGGGCTCGGGCAGCCACGGGCCGACGTACGTCTCCCGTCGGCGGCTGATCACGGCGCGGCGGCGCAGCGCGTGGTTGACCGCCACCCGGACGAGATACGCGCGCGGGTTGTCGACGCCGGCCAGGGGAGCGCCCCCGCCGCGTGCCGTCCAGGACAGCCATGTCTCCTGCAAGACGTCCTCGGTGTCGGCGACACTGCCGAGCATGTTGTAGACAACGCCGAACAGCAGCTCGCGATGGTCGACGAACACACCGGTCGCCTCGTCGAGCGGGGCGTCGGTGCCGGGTACGGAGATCTCGGTCATGCGTGGGCCCTCCCGTGAACGCGCTCACCACTGCGAGCCGGACAGGGCCCCGAAATGTGACACCGCACGGCTCGATGTGACCCACACCTCAGGCCGCTCCTCTCCCAGGTACCGTCAGGCGACCTCCCTGACCTGGGGGTATTTACCAATCAGTACCCGAGCGGTACCGTGAAGGCATGCCAGCTCTCAACGTGGAGTTCAGCGACCGCGAACTTGAGGACCTGCGGCAGATCGCCAAGGAACGCGGTACGTCCATGAAGGCCCTCGTGCGGGAGGCGGCCGCGGCCGACATAGCCCGCCACCGGGCCCTCCAGGAGGGCGCGGAGGCCTTCCGTCGGTTCTTCGCCACCCACGCCGACGAGTTCGCCGCCGCGTTCCCCGACGACGAACCGCCCGCCAAGGGCGAAGGGCGGGCCGCCTGACCCATGGCACCCGTGATCCATATCGACGTGCCCTGGCTGCTTCAGCGCCACGAAGAGGTCCTGCCGGACCAGCCCACCGTCAACGACTTCTCCGCGCTGGTCGCCGCCGTCGCCCGGCACCGCGTCGACCCGCCGCGCCTCGGGGTGGATACCGACCCGGCCTGGCGGGCCGCCGCGCTACTGCACACCATCACCGTGCTCCGGCCGCTGCCCTCGGCCAACGCCCGCTTCGCCTGCGCGACCGCCGTGGCGTACATGTTCGTCAGCGGTGTCGGAATCGACCCGCCTTACGGCGCCCTCGTCGACCTCGCCCGCGATCTGTTGTCCGGCGCCACCGACGTCTACGGAGCGGCGGACCGGTTGCGCTCCTGGCAGATCTGAGGAACCGGATCCGGTGCCCGATTCACACAGGCCACAGGGAAATGTCGAAAACGGGTGCGACCTGCGCATATCCGTTCCCCGTTTCTGACTTTCTGTCAATGGCGGGGATGTTGTCCGGGCGCCTTGTTGGCCGTGTGGGGGTTGTGCAAGAGTGAAACGCGCGTGCGGGGGGGAATGACCGGGTGTCGCACGTGATTTGTGGACCGCGTCCGATTCGCCGTCGGTGAATTCGCACCTCCCGCGCCCCGCCCGAAAAGGTGCGCACCAACCGGGCCTCCTTTTTCGGCGGCAGGACTTCTGTGTCACATGCGTGGGAAGGAACCATCTCAGTGCCCACCCCCCACCCCCCTCGTCCCCCGTATCCCCCGCCCGGCGGGGATCCCGGGGAATCCGACGAATCACTCGCCGCCCCGCTGAGAGGCAGCCCGGAGGGCGAGGTCGCCGCCCATTCCGTCGCGCTGCTGATGGCGCGGCACTACCAGTCGGTGCACGACTACGCGGTCATCTGTCTCGCCTCGTCGGCGCAGGTCGCCGCGATGGTGACCGGGACCGCCTTTCACCGGACCCTCAACCGCCTGGCCTTCGGCGAGTCCGCCGTCGCACTGCGCCCCGCTCTTCTCGTGACCGTGCGCGACACGATCCGCGAGTGGTCCGGCGACGATCGAATATCGGCCGTTCTGCCCGCATTGCAGAAACCGGCCGGAGGGCGCGGGCTGCGCACCGCGACTGCCATGACGCCCGAAAATCGCATCCTCGCGGAGCGGGCATTCCAGGCACTTCCCGCGGCTTCGCGGTGTTTGCTCTGGCATGTCGAGGTCGAGGCAGATCCTTTAAGCGTCCCGGCCGGCCTGCTGGGCATGGACACCGACATCGCGTCGGCGGCCCTCGAACAGGCGCGGGACAAATTCCGTGAAGGCTGTGTACGTGCCCATCGCGAACTCGCGCCGACTCACGATTGCCGGTTCTACAACCGCCTCCTCGACGTCCCGATCCGCCGGGGCGGCGCACTGCTGCCGGACGTCCAGCAGCATCTGGACGAGTGCCGCTACTGCCGGGACGCGGCGGAACAACTGAGCCATTTCGAGGGCCCGCTGGGGCCGTTGGTCGCCGAGGCGGTGCTCGGCTGGGGCGCCCGCCGCTACCTCGACTCGCGTCCGGGACGGGCGTCGCACGGCACGCGGGGTGCCCGTACGGGCGGGCGGGGCGGCGGGCGGCGGGGCGGCGGGCGGCACGGGCTGCTGTCCCGGCTCCCGGTGCCCGCCCGGGTGCCGGAGGCGATGCGGTCGTCGCGCGTCCTGCTCTCGGGCGTCGGCGCGGTCTCGGCCGGAGTGCTGGCGACCGTGCTCATCATCAGCGCGTCGTCCTACGACGGCGGCGAGGCCGACCCGGCCGGCTCCAACAGCGCCGCCGGCGGCAAGGGCTCCGCATCGGTGACGCCACCAGGCACCGCCGGGCTTCCCATGGCCCAGGGCGTGACCCGGCTGCGCAACACCGGTGCCGACCTGTGCCTCGACATCCGGGACCTGCCGAAGGAGGGCGCGGGCACGAAGCTGGCCCCCTGCTCGGCGGTGTGGACCCAGCAGTGGACGTACGAGGACGACGGGCTCCTGCGCAGCGTCGCCGATCCCGGGCTGTGCCTGGACTCCCACAAGGACGCCGGTGTCGTCGTCCTCGGCACCTGCGCCGACGAGGATGCCGAGCGGGGCGACGACGCGCGCTACGACCTCACCGTGCAGGGTGAGTTGCTGCCCCGCTGGGACGAGCAGCTCGCCCTCGCCCCGGCCGACGACGACCCGGACGCCGACGTCGTCGTCAAGGTCCGCGACCGCACCTCCGAGGACCAGCGCTGGCGGTCGGAGCCCCTGCCGACGGCGGAGGGCTCCCTGTCGATCGAGGAGCAGGACGACCCGGCGGCCCGCCAGGTGACGGCCACCGACGGCCCGACCACGTGACGCGGGGCACCGGGGTCTGACCGGGGGCGGGGCGGGCGGGGCGCCGCGCGGCCCGGAGGGCGGGTGTCAC